>WHTA01000046.1 GCA_009379825.1 Streptosporangiales bacterium | reverse complement strand
CTAGGTGCCTTCTGGTCGGTGCGCGGTGACCACATGCGCGTGGTGTCGATCACCGGCGCGTTCGCCGATCTGGTGGCCGCCGACTGGTACCCACCGGACGAGCTGGCCGATACCACCCGGGCCGCTGCGGCCGTCGTGCTCTACAACGCAATGGTCCTCACCGAAGAGCGCAGCCGGCCGATCCGCGACCTGCTCGCCCGGCTGGGTACGAGCGAAGACGGCGACCGGCGGGTGAACGCCTTGGTCCGTGCGGTGCTCGTGTACGACCCGGCCGACGAGGCGGGGATGGCTCGCCGGCTGGACGAGCTGGTCGCCGACCCGGACCCCTACGTCCAGGCGGCGGGGCTGCAGCGGCGCAGCCATCTGCTGGAGAACAGCGGCGACCCGGCAGGCGCCGTCGCGGCGGCCGAACGCGCGCTCGCGCTACCCGGCGAGGTCGACGGCCCGTGGTCGGCGGCGATCGTGCGCGCGCAGCTGGCCGGCCTGCACATGCAGCTCGGCAACCGCACGGAGGCCGTGGCGCACGCGCGTACGGCGCTGCCGGTGCTCGACCGGCTCGGCGCCACCGACGACGTGATCCAGCTGCGGTCGACCCTGGTGTTGGCCGCCGTGGCGTGCGGGCGGCTGGACGAGGCGGCGGCCGAGCTGGTCGAGTTGGAACGGCTCGTGGTCCATGGCCGGCAGGTGCTCGGTGGCATGGCTTCGGTGCGGCTCACGGCGGCGGAGCTGACCCTGGCCAGGGGAGAGGTGGCGGCCGGCCTCGCGGCGTACCAGGACGCCGTGGCGGAGATGCGCGTCGCTACCGCTCTGGGAATACCTACGACCGGGTTGGAGCCGTGGGTGCTGTTCGGTGAGTCGGCGACGCTGACCGCGTTCGCCCTCTACGGCGGCGACGAGCAGCTGGCCGCGGGCGACGAGCTGTTCCTTGCGTGCCTGCGCCGCGGCCTGCGGGCGCTGGACGCCGACCGGCCGCACCTCGACTACCCGGTGTGCGGCACCGTGCTGTTCGGGCTCGCCGCCTGGGGGCTCGTCCGGTCCGCCCTGCCGGCGGCCGAGGCGGTGCGGTTGCTGGTGCTGGCCGAACGGTTCGCGTACAACCGCACTCTCCCGACCATGGCGTGGGAGAACCTCGAGCCGTACGCCGAGCGCAGTGCGCCCGGCCGGATCAGCGCGCTGCGCGCGGAGTACGGCAACCGCGGCGGTCCCGACCTGCTCGGCGAGGCCCGCCAGACGCTCGACCGTCACAGGTGCCGCTTGTAGCTGCGTACGGAAAGCGGCGCGAAGACCGCGACCACCACGACGCTGGCGAGCAGCGTCCAGCCGACCTCGCCGCTCACGGTGGCGTCGTTCGCCAGGTCACGTGCGGCGGAGACCAGGTGCGACACCGGGTTCACCTTGACGAATGCAGCCAGCCAGCCAGGCAGGCTGTCGACCGGTACGAACGCGTTCGACAGGAACGTCAGCGGGAAAAGGATCATCATGGAGATGCCCTGCACGCTCTGCGCGCTGCGGGCGATGGTGCCGACCCAGGTGAACACCCACGCCAGCGACCAGCTGGTGAAGATCGCCAGCAGCACCGCGGCGAGCACGCCGAGCACGCCGCCCTCGGGACGGTAGCCGATCAGGATGCCCATGGTGAAGGTGAGCGTCGACGCGATGGTGTACCTGAGCAGGTCCGCGACCATCGGCCCGGCAAGTGGCGCTATCCGTGCCATCGGCAGTGCCTTGAACCGGTCGAACACGCCCTTGTCCATGTCCTCGCGCAGCTACACGCCGGTCGCCATGCACGTGGTGAGCACGGTCTGCGCGAGGATGCCGGGGATCATCAGCGGCAGGTAGCTCTGCACGTCACCGGAGATCGCGCCGCCGAAGATGTACGCGAACATTGCCGTGAACAGGATCGGCTGGAGCGTCACGTCGAAGAACTGCTCCGGGTTGCGCCGCATCTTCTTGGTGGCGCGCCACGCCATCACCAGGGTCTGCCGCAACGTCTGCACCAGCGGGTTGTACGGCCGTGCGTTGGCGACGGCGGTCGCCGGGTCGATCGTGACAGTGGTCATCGGGCCATCTCCTGGACGGGTTCGTCGTTGGCTGTTGAGTTCTCGGTGCCCTGCTCGGACGCGGTCCCGCGCCCAGTCATTGCGAGGAAGACCTCGTCGAGGGTGGGCTGGTCGACGCTCACCGAGGAGATGTGGACGCCCGCCTGCCGCAGCCCGATCAGCACGTCGGCGGCGCGGTCGGGGGTGTCGAGCGCGACGCTCAACCGCCCGGACTCCGGTGTGTGGACCGGCTCCTCGCCGAGCTGCCGGCGTACGACGTCCACCGCGAGTGAGCGGTCCGCGTCCGCGGTGAGCTGAAGCCGCAGCGTCGAGGCGCCCACCGAGGTCTTCAGCTCCTCGGGCGTGCCCTCGGCGACCTTGCGGCCGTGGTCGATGACGGCGACCCGGTCGGCGAGCTGGTCCGCCTCGTCCAGGTACTGCGTGGTCAGCAGGACGGTGCAGCCGTTCGACACGAGCGCGCGGATGGTGTCCCACATCTGGCCCCTGGTACGCGGATCCAGGCCGGTGGTCGGCTCGTCGAGGAAGATCAGCGGCGGCCGGGTGATGAGGCTCGCCGCCAGATCGAGCCGGCGTCGCATCCCGCCGGAGAACTGGGCGATCCGCTTGTCCGCGGCCGCCACCAGGTCGAACTGCGCGAGCAGCTCGGCCGCAGTGGCGCGGGCGCGCCGGCTGCCGACGCCCTGCAGCCGGCCGAACAGCCACAGGTTCTCGGCGGCGGTCAGGTTCTCGTCCACGGACGCGTACTGTCCGGTGACGCCGACCAGCTGCCGCACCCGGTGTGGTTCGCGGCGGACGTCCACGCCGAAGATCGAGGCGTCCCCCTCGTCGATGGTCAGCAGGGTGGCCAGCATCCGCAGCATGGTGGTCTTACCGGCGCCGTTCGGGCCGAGTACGCCGAAGATCTCGCCCGTGCGGATGTCGAGATCGACCTGGTCGACGGCGCGTACGTCGCCGAACGCCTTGACCAGGCCGCGGGCATGGACAGCGGTTGTCATCGAGTTGCTCCTGTCGCTCGGTAGCCAGGAGCAACGTTCGCGCGGTGCGGTTTCACCACGCCCACGCGCCGGTTTCACCCGGTCACGGCCGGGTGTGGCGCGCTACTCGAAGGGGGTGGCCAGGCCTTCGACGACCTCCGCGGTCGGCAGTGTGGTCAGCGCCTTGCCTGGGACGGCGAGCTTCGACCGGCGCAGGCCGCTGCCGATGACCGCCCACGGCGCGTCGGCCACCGCGGCGTCGACGAGCACCGGCCAGTCGGCGGGCACGCCGATCGGGGTGATGCCGCCGTACTCCATGCCGGTCAGCGCGACGGCGTCGTCCATCGGTGCGAACGACGCCTTCCTGGCCGCCAACCGCTTGCGTACCACGGTGTTCACGTCGGCCCGCGTGGTCGCCAGGATCATGCAGGCCGCGTACGACACCTCGCCGCCGCGCTTGCCGGCGACGACGACGCAGTTGGCCGACTCGGCGAGCGCGATGCCGTAGTGCGCGCAGAACTCCGCGGTGTCGGCCAGCGTCGGGTCGATCTCGGCGACCGTCGCCTCGGCAGCGGCCGGCCACTCCCGAAGAGTGGCGACCACGGGCTCGGCGAGCAGGTCCTGACGGTCGAGTGCGGGTGCCCAGGTCAGCGTGCCACCGCTCATGCGTGCCCCTCCAACGTCAGCTTCGGTACCCCCGGCGGGTCGAAACCCATGATCTGACCGTAGAACGACAGCTCCGCCTGTACGCTCGCGACGATCGTCTCCGCCTTGCGGAAGCCGTGCTGCTCGCCCTCGAACGCCAGGTACGCGTGCCGGATCTGCTTCTTCGCCAGCGCGTCGCGGAACATCTCCGACTGCGAGGGCGGCACGACCTCGTCCTCGAGGCCCTGCAGCAGGAGTACGGGACAGCGGACGTCGTCGGCGTGTGCCAGCGGCGACCGCTCCTCGTAGATCTGCCGCGCCTCTGGCAACGGACCGATCAGACCGTCCAGGTAGCGCGACTCGAAGTCGTGCGTGTCTGCGGCGAACGTGACCAGCTCGGCGACGCCGAAGTAGGAGACGCCGCAGGCGTACGTGTCCCCGCCCGTCACAGAGGCGAGCACCGTCCAGCCACCGGCGCTGCCGCCCCTGATGGCCAGCCGGTTCCGGTCGGCGCGGCCGGCCTCGGCCAGCGCCAGCGCCGCGTCCGCGCAGTCCTGGACGTCCACGATGCCCCACAGCCCGCGCAGCCGTTCCCTGTACTGCCTGCCGTAGCCGGCGGAGCCGCCGTAGTTGACGTCGATGACCCCGATGCCGCGGCTGGTGAAGTACGCGAACTCGAGGTTCATCCTGGCCGGCGACTTCGCCGTGGGGCCACCGTGCACCTGCACGATGTACGGCGGCAGGTCGTCGTCCGGCGCCTCGTACCACGGGTTGCGGGGCGGGTAGACGTTCGCGTGGATGGCCTTGCCGTCCGCGCTGGAGAGCGTCAGCTGTTCCACCTCGGGCAGGCAGCCGAGGTCGGGCAGCGCGGCGGGGTCGATGCTCTGGCGCTCGACGGTGACCGACCCGCTGCCCGGGTCGACCACGACCACGGCCAGGTGCTCCGTCGCGCTGGACGCCAGGGTGACGATCCGGTGGCCGTCGCTGCTGAGCACGCTGCCGAACTCCGGGCTGGCACCGAGGTCGGAGCCGGACAGGTCGATAGCCGTGAGCTCGCGGGACGCCGGGTCGAGCACGCTCAGCGAGCTGCTCTCCGCGCCGCTGTGCGTAACCGCCAGCCGGCCGTCGGCGAGTACGGCGTACGTGCGGAAGCCCGGCATCCACAGCGGCCGGCCGAACTCTTCCCCCCGCTCGCACAGCGGCGTCGGCTCGCCGCCGTCGCGCGGCACCCGGTACAGGTTCCACCAGCCGGTACGGTCGGCGACTGCGTAGAGCGAGTCGTCGTCGGCCCACTCCGGCTGGAACACCGACTCCGCGGGCACCGCGGACTTGTTGTGGCCGCCGAGCACGGTCTGGTAGCGATGCACGGTGCCGTCGGGGTCGAGCTCGCCGACCCGCAGCTCGGTTGCGTCCCACGGCATGTCGGGGTGGTCCCACGCCAGCCAGGCCAGCCGCCGCCCGTTCGGGGACAGCCGGGGGTTGGCCAGGAAATGCGACCCGCCGACCACCTCGCGGACCGCGGGCGGGTCGTCGGCGGCGGAACCGTCCAGCGGTACGGCCACGATGTGTCGGTCGATGTGACCGTCGGTATGCCGCTCCCGCACTGCGAGTAGCTCGCCCGGGGCGCCCGGCACCAGGTCGGCGTACCGCAGACCGGCTTCCTGCGCCGGCTGCGGCGTGAGCGGTACGGCGGTGTCTGCGGCCAGGTCGAACCGGTAGATCCGGTGGTCCAGCCAGTGCGTGAATACCACCGCTGTACCCTCGGCCACCGCCGCCCACGGGCAGCCGCCGTACTCGTGCAGCCGGTTGCGCGTCCACCAGGGTGCGGGCAGCAGCTCGGCGACCGTGCCGTCGGCGCTGCGCCGCATGAGGGTGTCGCGGCCGCTGTCCTCGCCGCCGCCTTCGACCCACCACAGCTCGTCGCCGACGAGCCCGGGCCAGTTCAGCCTGCGTACGGTCCCGGCGACCTGGCTGGCGTCGATCGGCGACTCCCACGTGCCGTACGGTGCCACGAGTGCTTCGGTCGTATTGCTCATCGAAGCATCCTGTCAGGCGGGGTCGGCCCTCGCGCAAGAATGCGGATGCCTTGGGGACGCTTCGGTAACGTCCGCATTCCCTTCGAAGGTAATGCTTGCACCAAGACCGGGGTTCCACCACAATCAACGCCACTGGATCCGCGCTCAACCGGCCGCTGCCAGGAAGGATGTAGGAAACGATGAAGAGCGGTAACCGGAGACACCGTCTCCTCACGGGTGGCATCGTCCTCCTCACGACCGGAGCGCTGGCCCTGTCCGGCTGCTCGACGCCCCAGGAGAGCGAGGGGAAGGGCGGTGGCGGCGGCCAGCTGACCATGGCGACCGGGTCGACCGGCGGTACCTACTTCCCGCTCGGTGGCGAGATCGCCCAGAAGTGGACCTCGGAGATCAAGGGCGTCAACGTCAGCACCCAGGCCAGCGGCGCGAGCGTCGAGAACCTCAAGCTGCTCGACCAGGGTGAGGTCGACCTCATCATGGCGATCAACGGCCTCTCGTCCCAGGCGTCCGAGGGCAAGGGTGCCGAGTTCGAGGGCAAGCCGGTCGAGGACATCGTCTCGCTCGGCAACGTGTACCACGAGGTGTACCAGATGGTGGCCTCGAAGAAGTCCGGTATCAAGACGTTCGCCGACCTCAAGGGCAAGCGGGTCGACATCGGTCCGCCCGGCAGCGGCACTGCGCTGGCCTTCGTGCAGATCATGGAGGCCTATGGCATGGACCCGGAGAAGGACGTCAAGCAGTTCCAGAGCGACTTCGACGACGCCGCGACCAAGCTGAAGGACGGTCAGGTCGACGCCGCGTTCGCCGCGCTGGCGATGCCGGCAGGCAGCATCTCGGAGATCTCCACCTCCACGCCGGTCGAGGTGGTGTCCGTCTCCGACGACGTGCTGACGAAGCTGCAGGAGGACGACCCGACGTACAACCAGATCGACGTCCCGGCAGGCACCTACGGCGACTCGACGAAGTCGACGACGGTGACCAACTGGGCCACGCTCTACGGCACGTCGGAGCTCGACGACGACACCGCGTGCAAGCTCACCCAGACCATGTACGAGCAGGCCGGGGAGATGGAGCACGAGGTCTCCAAGGAGCTGAAGGTCGATACCGCCGACGAGGCGCGGGGCAACATCAAGATGCACCCGGGTTCGAAGAAGTACCTCGACACGAAGTCGTGCGACTGAGGACTGCCGTACGAGCCGCATCCGGTGGCGGCCTGGTCCGGCACCGGGTGCGGACGGGGGCAATCCTGACCGTAGGTCTGGTCGCGGCGCTGCTCGTAGGTGGCGCCGCGATGGCGGACTCCCGGCCGCGGCTGGAGTTCGTCGACCCCCACACGGGTCGGGTGGTGTACAGCCGGCCGGTTCTCGACGGTGAGCGGTTCACGCTGACCCACATCCACTCGGTGACCAAACGTGAGGTCGCGGAGACCTTCTCCGTCGGTGCCGGTGGCATTCATATGGAAGAGCTGCGGTTCGACCAGTTCGGAGCGAACCTGCCGGCCGGCTCGGAAACCATCGACGGTGTCCGTACGACGTTCCGCCACGTGCGAGGGGAGTTTCGCGTGGACCATCACGGTCGGGTGCTCGGGACGGTCCCGTTGCTGACGGGTGGCCCGAAGGTGGACCATACGGTCACGTTCGCGGATGGTCAGCGGCTGCGGTTGCTCGAGCTGGTGGGGGCGCGAAAGCCGGTGGAGCTGCGCGTCGGCGGCACCATCCCGCGCGAGCACGAGGAGCGACGATGACGGCGCAGCCGGTTCCCCCTGCACAGCAGGACGTCGAAGAAGTCAAGCGTGAGGTCGCCGAGGGCGTCGCGAAGCTCGAGGCGACCGGCTTCGCGCACGCTACCCCGGGTGTGCGGAGGGAGATGGCCAGGTTCTGGCGCGCGGCCATCTACGTGATCGCCCTGACGCTCAGCACGTTCCACCTGTACACGGGCATCTTCGGCACGTTGCCGAGCCATCAGCAGCGCACGTTCCACCTGGCTTTCGGGCTCGGTCTGATCTTCCTCCTCTACCCGGCGAAGCCGCAGCACCGCCGTCGCGAACAGATCCGCGGTTGGGTCGCGAGCGCATCCGCTCTTGCGGTGCTCGGCTGGCTCGTGGTGATGGGCGAGGCACACGTCTACGTCGCCGGGCCCGCGTTCGTGGTGCTCGCGGCGGTGCAGGCCGCCCGTTACCTGCCGCTGCGGGTCGGCGGGATGCCGATCGCCGACGTACTGCTCTCCGGGCTGGGCTTCTTCGCCGGGCTCTACATCTTCGTCAACTCCGAGGAGATCATCGCGTCGGCCGGCGAGATCGTGGCGTCGAACACCGCCGTCGGCGTCATCGGCATCCTGCTCGTGCTCGTCGCCGCGCAGCGCGCCATCGGCACGGCGCTTGTCGTGGTTGCCACGGTGATGCTGGCGTACGCGTACGTGGGGCCCTGGATGCCCGGGTTCCTCAACCACCAGGGGTACAGCCTGGACCGCATCGTCTCGACGTCGTTCCTGACGACCGAGGGCGTGTTGGGCACCCCTATCGCCATCTCCTCGACGTTCATCTTCTTGTTCATGATCTTCGCGGCCATGCTGCAACGCACCGGCATGGAGAAGTTCTTCACCGAGTTCGCCTTCGGTGCGACCGGCTGGATGACCGGAGGCACGGCCAAGGTCGGCGTCGTCACGAGCGCCTTCTCCGGCACCATCACCGGCAGCTCGATCGCCAACGTGGTGAGCAACGGCGCGTTCACCATTCCCATGATGAAGAAGGCTGGCTACAGCAAGGAGTTCGCTGGCGCCGTCGAGGCCGCGTCGTCGACCGGTGGCCAGATCGCACCGCCGGTCATGGGGGCCGCGGCGTTCATCATGATCGACATGACCGGGGTGCCGTACCTGGAGATCATGAAGGCGGCGATCATCCCGGCCGCGCTGTTCTTCGCGGCCCAGTTCGTGGTCGTGCACTACGAGTCGAAGAAGCTGGGCATCCTCGGCCTGCCGCGGGCGGCGCTGCCCAGCGTGGTCAACCTCTTGCGCACGAGGGGTTACCTGGTCTTCCCGATCATCGTGCTCTTCGTCTTCCTCTCGATGGGGTACTCGCCGATCAGGGCGGCCATCATCGGTATCGGGTTCAGCGTCGGGGTGAACCTGCTCGCCCAGGTGGTGTATGCGGTACTTGGCCGCTGGCGGCAGATGCAAGACAAGATCACCCCGAGGACCTTCCTCGACGGGATGGTCGACGCGGCGCGCATCGCGCTGCCGATCATCGCGGCGTGTGCGGCGGCCGGCATGGTCGCGGGTGTCATCACGTTGACCGGGCTCGGCCTCAAGCTCAGCGGCGGTCTCGTCGCGCTCGCCGGCGGGTACCTCATCCCGACGCTCGTGATGGTGATGATCGCGTGCCTGATCCTCGGCATGGGCCTGCCCACCACCGCCAACTACGTGATCACCGCGACGCTGGCCGCGCCGGCGATCATCGCGATCCTCAAGGGTGGCGCTGAGGACCCGACCGTCGCCATGTTGCTCGCCGCGCACATGTTCGTCTTCTACTTCGGGGTGATGGCGGACATCACGCCGCCGGTATGCCTGGCCGGGTTCGCTGCCGCCGGCATCTCCGGCGGCAGCCCGGTGCGTACCGGCGTGCAGTCGGTGCGGATCGCGATCTCCGGCTTCCTCGTGCCGTACATCCTCGTGCTGTCGCCGGAGCTGTTGCTGCAGGGCGACATCATCTGGCCGCTGCTGATCTGGACGATCATCACCGCGATGATCGGCGCGACGCTCGTGGGGGTCGGTGTCGTCGGCTACGTGAAGACCGCGGTGTTCTGGCCGCTGCGGCTGGTCGCGATCGCCGGTGGCCTCGCGCTGATCCATAGTGGTCTGGTGAGCGACGTGATCGGCCTCGCGGCGTTCGCGCTCGTGTTCGGCCTGCAGTGGTTCAGTGGCCGGAAGACCAAGGTGGCCGAGGTGACGTCCTAGCCGTCGAGCAGGCTGCCGAGGAACTCCTTGGCCCGCGGGGTCGAGGGGTTGCCGAAGAACTCGACGGGGGTGTTCTCCTCGACGAGCCGGCCGTCGGCGAGGAAGCACACCCGGTCGGCCGCCCGGCGGGCGAACCCCATCTCGTGCGTTACCACGAGCATGGTCATCCCGGCGTCGGCGAGGTCGGTCATCACGTCGAGCACCTCCTTGATCATCTCCAGGTCGAGCGCGGAGGTGGGCTCGTCGAAGAGGATGGCCTTCGGCTGCATGGCCAGGGCGCGGGCGATGGCGACCCGTTGCTGCTGGCCGCCGGACAGCTCGGCCGGGTACTTGGCGGCGTGTTCGGCCACGCCCACCCGAGCCAGCAGGTCCGTCGCTTCGGCGGCTGCGGCGTCGGGCGCCAGCCGCCGCACCCGGATGGGGCCGAGGGTGACGTTCTCCAGCGCGGTCTTGTGCGCGAACAGGTTGAACTGCTGGAAGACCATGGCGACCGCGGCCCGCAGCTGGGCGAGCGCCTTCGGCTCGGTGGGCAGCGGCCGGCCGTCCACGGTGACGGTGCCGACATCGACGGTCTCCAGCCCGTTAATCGTGCGGCACAGCGTGGACTTGCCGGCACCGGAGGGACCGATCAGCACCACGACCTCGCCGCGGCGGACGGTGAGGTCGACGCCGTCGAGCACCTGCGTGTCGCCGAACCACTTGCTCACGCCGGCCAGCATGATCAGGTCGTCGGTCATCGCGGGCCGAGCGGTGGCCGCGCCGCCTCGTCGCGCAGGTGCTGCTTGGCCTTCGCCGCCACGGCCTGCAGCAGCGCGCCGAGCGCGGCGATGTCCTTGTCGTCCAGGCGGTACACCGGCATGCAGATGGACAGGCCGGCCACCGGCAGGCCGCGGTCGTCGGTGACGGCGATGCCCACGCCGCCGACCTCGGGCCGGAATGCGCCGCGGTTGACGGCGTAGCCGCGTTGCCGCACGTTGGCCAGCTCCTGCCGTAACGCGTCCGGGTCGGTCAGCGTGGCCGGGGTGTGCCGTTCGAGCTCCCCGGCGAGCACCCAGTCGAGCTGGGCCGCGGGCAGGCAGGCGAGCTGCGCCAGCCCAGGCGAGACGCAGTGCGCCGGCGACTTGCTGCCGAGCATGGCGACGGACAGCACCGGCTGCGGCGACATCAGCTGTTCGAGGTAGACGATGTGCCTGCCGTCCAGCTTGGTCAGGTGGATCGTCTCGCCGGTCGCCTCGTGCAGCTCGTGCATCACGGCCAGCAGCTGCGTACGCAGGTCGAGCGTGGCCGACGCGTGCACCGCGAGGGTCAGCGCGCCCGGGCCGAGCCGGTAGCTGCGGTCGCGGTCCTGGACGACCCAGCCCCGCGCGACCAGCGACCTGGCCAGCCGGAACGCCGTGGCCTTGCCGGTGTCCAGCCGGCGTGCCAGCTGGGTCGCGGTCAGGCTGCCGGACTCCGCGAGCGCCTCGAGCATCGAGATCGCGCGGTCGACCGACGACAGGCTCTCCGACTTCGCGGGGGTCCCCACCTGTTCAGCCTAGCGGAACGCGCGACCGGCGAACAACAAGTCTTACCGCTATGAGAAATCTCTAGTTGCAACGGTAGGAACGCGGCTCTACGGTCGGGAACACCGCAGAGCTCAGCGCCGCCGCTGATGGGAGCGTCCGATGGCAGCCACTACGCAGGTGCAGCGTAGACAGATCCTGACCGCGGGGTTCGCCATCGCTGATGGGCTGGAGCATCGACCTGTACGACCTGCTCATCATCCTCTACCTGGCTTCCACCATCGGGCCGCTGCTGCTGCCCGCCGGCTCAGAGACGCTGCAGCTGGCGTTCGTCTTCGCGTCCTTCGCCGTAACGCTCGTGATGCGGCCCGCAGGCTCCGCGCTGTTCGGCAGTTTCGCGGACCGGAACGGCAGGAAGAAGGCGATGCTCGTCGCGATCACCGGGGTCGGCATCGCCACCGCGCTGATGGGTACGGTGCCGACGTACGCGACGGCGGGCGTGCTCGCCCCGGCGATGTTCGTCGTGCTCCGGCTGGTGCAGGGTGTGTTCGTCGGCGGCGTGGTGGCATCCACGCACACCCTTGGTACGGAGACGGTGCCGGCGAAGCACCGCGGGCTGATGTCGGGCATCGTGGCCGGTGGCGGCGCCGGCCTCGGCGCAGTGCTCGCCTCCGTGGTGTTCCTCGTCGTCTCGAACATCTTCACCGGTCCGGCGTTCGCCGCGATGGGCTGGCGGGTCATGTTCTTCACCGGTCTGATCGCCGCCGCCCTGAGCTTCTTCGTCTACGCGAAGACCACGGAGTCACCGCTGTGGGCGGCGGAGGACCAGAAGGGCGCGAAGCCGAAGTCGCCGCTGCGTACGCTCTTCTCCGCCGGTCACCGGTCGGTGTTCTTCGTGAACGTGGTGCTCGTCGCCGGCGGCGCCTCGCTGTACTACCTCACCATGGGGTTCTTCCCCACGTTCATCGACACCAACCTCGGCGTCCCGAAGGGCGCTGCGGCCGTGGTGCTGATCGTGGCGAACAGCGCGGTCGTCTGCGGCGGCCTGTTGGGCGGCACGCTCAGCGACCGCATCGGCCGCCGCCGCACGTTCCTGTTCGTGGGCGTGCCCGCGCTCGTCGCCATCCCCGCGCTCTACCTGTGGGCGAGCACCCTCGCCGCGGACCAGGTGGTGCTGATCACGGTCCTCGCCATCGCCATGGCGTTGCTGATGATGACGTCCACCGCGCCGATCCTCATCTTCCTCAACGAGCGGTTCCCGACGAAGATCAGGGCCACCGGTACGGCGTTGAGCTGGAACACCGGTTATGCGCTCGGTGGCATGACGCCGACGCTCGTGACGCTGGCGAGCCCCGAGGTGAGCGACATCCCGTCGCGGCTGGCCGTGCTCACCGCGGTCACCGGGCTGATCTTCGTCGTGGGCGCGGCCGTGACGGCGGAGACCCGCACCCGCGGGCTGACCGATGACGCCACCGAGCCGGCGGTGACCCCGTGACGGTCGCCGTCGTCACCGGTGGTGCCCGCGGCATCGGCGCGGCCATCGTCGAGGCGCTGCGCGCCGACGGCACCAGGTGTGTGGTGGCGGACGTGCAGCGTCCCGACGTGCCGCTCGACGGTGTCGACTACGTCGAGTGCGACCTCGCCACTGCTGCCGGGGTCGAGGTGCTGCTCGACGAGCTGGGCGTCGCGCAGGTCGACCAGCTTGTGCACTGCGCGGCCGTGCTGCACTACGCGCCCTTCCTCGAGACCAGTCGCACCGAGTGGGAGCGGGTGCTCCAGGTCGACCTGCACGCCGCCATCGCGGTGACCCAGGCGGTCGTGCCGTTGATGACCGACGGTGGGCGGATCGTGTTCTTCGCGTCCGGCACGGTGTTCAAGGGCCCACAGAACATGTTCGCGTACGTGGCGGCGAAGGCCGGGGTGATCGGCTTCGCCCGGTGCCTGGCCACCGAGCTCGGCGACCGCGGCATCAACGTCCACGTGGTGAGCCCAGGCCTCACGGCGACGCCGATGGTCGAGTCGATGGCGCACACGGAGGAAGCCAACATCGCCACCCGCGCCATCAAGCGGCGCGCGTACCCGGACGACATCGTCGGCCCGGTGCGGTTCCTGCTGTCCGACGACGCAAGGTTCGTCACCGGCCAGACGCTGTGTGTGGACGGCGGCTCGGTTCTGCATTGAACCCCACGAGAGGAGACAAGTGAACGGCGAGAGCTACCAGGCGAAGACCGTGGACGCAGGCGGGTTCCGCACCGCGTACCTGGAGGCCGGTGACCCTGGCAACCCGACCGCCGTGCTCGTGCACGACGGGGCGTTCGGCACGACCGCGGAGCTGTGCTGGGCGCCGATGATCGAACGGCTCAGCGGCAAGTTCCACGTGCTCGCGCCCGACCTGCTCGGCTGGGGCGGCACCGACAAGGTGGTGTACCTCGACCGGTCGCCGTACGCGGCCAGGGTGCCGCACGTCGCGGCGTGGTGCGCCACGGTCGGTGTCACCGACGCGGCGTTCGTCGGTGCGTCGTTCGGCGGTTCGCTCGTGCTGCGTGCGTTGGTCGACCCGTCGTCGGCGTGGCCGATCGCGCGTGCGGTGAGCGTGTCGGGCACCGGCGGGCCGTACCGGCTGCCCGCGGGCATCGAGGCGCTCGGTTCGTACGAGCCGAGCATGGCGGAGGCGGGACGCCTCACCGGCCTGCTGGTGACCAGCCTCGACGGGCTGGCCGATCACGTGGAGACGCGGTACCGCAACAGCCTCGTGCCCGGGCACTGGGAGGCGATGAAGGCGCCTGCGCTGAAGAACCCCGCGGTGGAGCGTGCGCTGCCGGCGGACCCGTTCTTCGACCAGCTCGCCCAGGTGACGGCGCCCGTCCTGCTCGTCGAGGGCAGGAACGACCAGCTGCTGGAGAAGCAGTGGGCGAAGAAGCTCGCCGAGGTCGCCCCGACGGCGCAGGTGGTGGAGACCGACTACGGGCACGAGCCGAACATCGAGGCGCCGGACGCGCTCGTCGACCTGATCCTGCCGTTCCTGCGCGGCGCATAGTGCGATGGACGACCCGACCGAGCTGAAGCCGATCGTCGAGGACGACGCGACGATCCGCGCGATGGTGGACGAGGCGGAGGTGTCGCCGCTGCTCGCCGCACTGGCCTACCTCACCGGCGACATGACCCTCGTCGACGCTGCGCTCCAACCGCCGTTGCGTTCGATGCAGGGTTCGTGGAGCCGCAGGGCGGGCTGTCCGGCGACGCGCTCGCGCGGGCCAGGCAGGCCGCCGTCGACGCCCTGGTCGGGGTGCGTGACCGTGGTGGCTTCCCGGCCGAGGTCGAGCACCCGCCGGAGCAGATGCAGCGGCTGATGGCGTTCCTCACCGGTGACGCGGGTGCGGAGTACCTGCCGATGCTCGAGCACGAGCTCGGCCTGCTCGGCGACGTCGGCGCCCCCACCTGGACCAAGGACGACGTGGCGCCCGACGTCGACTTCTCGGTCGCGGTGATCGGGGCGGGCATGTCGGGGATCGCCGCCGCGCACCGGCTCGACCAGGCGAAGGTGCCGTTCGTCGTGTTCGAGAAGAACGGTGACGTCGGCGGCACCTGGCTGGAGAACAACTACCCCGGCTGCCGGCTGGACACGAGCAACTTCGCGTACAGCTACTCGTTCGCGCAGAAGAGCGACTGGCCGCAACAGTTCTCCGCGCAGGCGGAGATCCGCGACTACTTCAAGGACGTCGCCACGACGCTGCAGCTGCGTGACCGGATCAGGTTCCGCACGGAGGTGCTCGCCGCGGCGTACGACGACGAGTCGGCGACCTGGCAGCTGCGGACACGCAACTCGGCGGGTGTCGAGGAGACGCTCACCGTCAACGCAGTGATCAGCGCCGTCGGCCAGCTCAACGAGCCGAACTACCCGGACCTGCCAGGCATGGACAGGTACGCCGGCGTCGCCATGCACTCGGCGCGGTGGGACACCGGGGTCGAGCTCGCCGGCAAGCGCGTCGGCGTCATCGGTACCGGCGCGAGCGCGTACCAGATCATCCCGTCCATCGCGGGCGAGGTCGACCAGCTCGTGGTCTTCCAGCGCAACGCACCGTGGATGCTGCCGACGCCCGCGTACCACGCGGACATGTCGGCGGGCATGCGGTGGCTGTTCCAGCGGGTGCCCGACTTCCACCGCTGGTACCGGTTCTGGCAGGTGTGGATCGCGACCGAGGGCCGGCTGCCGCTGGTCGCCGTCGACCCCGAGTGGCCCGGCGAGGAGTCACTGTCCGCCGCCAACGACCTGCTGCGCCGGCAGCTGGTGGACGAGCTGCGCCGGCAGTACGCGGACCGCCCGGACCTGTTCGAGAAGGTGCTGCCGACGTACCCGGCGGGCGCGAAGCGGATGCTGCGCGACAACGGCGTCTGGGCCGCCACGCTGCACGAGCCGCACGTCGACCTGGTGACCGAGTCCATCGCCGAGGTCACGGAGAAGGGCGTAAGGACCGCCGACGGCGTCGAGCACGAGGTGGACGTGCTCGTCTACGCCACCGGGTTCCGGGCGTCGGAGTTCCTCACCCCCATGCAGGTGACCGGCCGCGGTGGCGTCGACCTGCATGAGCAGTGGGCGGGCGACGCGCGCGCGTACCTCGGCATCGCCGTGCCGGGCTTCCCGAACCTGTTCTGCGTCTACGGACCGAACACCAACCTGGTGGTGACCGGCAGCATCATCTACATGTCCGAGTGCGCGGTCGAGTACATCCTGGAGTGCCTGCGCGCGCTGCTCGCCGGCGGCCACCGCGCGATGGACTGCAGGCGCGAGCCGTACGAGGCCTACACGGAGATGATCGACGCACGCAACCGGCTGCAGGCGTGGGGCGCCGCCGAGGTGAGCAGCTGGTACAAGAACGCCAACGGCCGGGTCACCCAGAACTGGCCGTTGCCACTGTTGAAGTACTGGCAGTTCACCCGCGAGCTCGACCTGAGCGCGTACGAGCTGCTCTGACAGGAACCGAGGAACCCGAGGAGTGACATGCCGTTGATCCGTGTCGAACACGCCACCGCCCAGTCCGTGGAGGACAAGCGCAAGTTGATCAGCGCGATGACCGACGCGTACGCGTCGAGTACGGGAACCGACCCGGCGAAGGTCTGGGTGGTGCTGGACGAGGTGCCGCGCACCGACTGGGGTACCGGCGGCAAGACCCTCTCGGACCGCGACGCGGGGGCGTGACGGCGGTCAGACCGCCCGCTGCTCGAGTGCGTCGACGAGGAAGTTGGCGAAGCTCGATACGGCCTGCGGCAGGCTGCGGCCCGCCCGGCACTGCACCTGCAGTGTGCGCTGCCCGAACTCCTGCTCACGCAACGGCACGGTCACCACGTCCGCCGGCTGGTGCGGCAGGGTGACCTGGCCGAGGAACGTGACCGCGTCGCTGTTCCTGACGAACCGCACCAGGGCATCCGGGTTGTCGCACTCGAAGACCGCTTCGATCTGCTGACCGTGCGACGCGCCGCAGGCCTCGACCAGCCGCCGGTTGGTGGTCGCCAGCGACGACAACGCGAGCGGGTAGGCCGCGACCTCGGCCAGCGTGAGCGGTGCCGTGTCGGCCAGCGGGTGCCCAAGGCGCATGACTGCGCGCAGCGGTGCCTGCTGTGCGTACAGGATGGTCACGCCGCTGTCGATGGCGAGGCTGAAGGTGATACCCAGGTCGGCCGTGCCGTCACGTACGGCCTGGGTCACCGCCTTCGCCTCGTGCAGCTGGACGACGAAGCGTGCCTTCGGGTGCGCCGCGTGGAACTCGGTGAGCAGCTCGGGCAGCAGGTCGTGGCCGGTGCCGTCGGTGGCGGCGATGGTGTAGCGGGCCGCGAGCCGTTGCCGTTCGTGCACCTCGTCGACGATGTGCGTGGCCTCCTGGATCGCGCGCCTGGCGAAGCCGGCGAAGGCATGGGCCGCGTCGGTGGCGATCCTCCCGTTCTGGTGCCGCTCGAACAGCGTGGTCCCGAGCTCGGTCTCCAGCCGGGTGATCTGCCGGCTGATGGCCGAGCTCGCGACGTACAGCCGGCGGGCGGCCGCGTTGATGGTGCCTGTCTCGAGCACCGTGAGGAAGTACTGCAGCGCCGGGTCGTGCAAGGGCATCGGGTCAACGTAGCCAGTGCGTTGCCGGTTCGGCAATGCCGCTGCCGCACTATTGTCAGCACCGGATCGGCTTCCTGGTCTTGTTGCCGTTTCCCCGCTGTGCCAGCGTGAGGCGCGCACGGTTCCCGAGCGCTCGGAGGTCGGACGTGAGTCGCGACACGGCCATCGCGGAGGCGACGAAGTACTTCGACTCCGGCGCCTTCTTCACCGATCTCGCGCGCAAGGTGCGCTACCGCACCGAGAGCCAGGACCCGCAGCAGGAGCAGGCGCTGCGCGCGTACCTGACCGACGAGATGGCGCCCTGGCTGCAGCGACTCGGGTTCGAGGCTCGTATGGTGGAGAACCCCGTGTCCAGCCGGCACCCGCTGTTGGTGGCGCACCGCCACGAGGGCGACGACCTGCCCACCGTGCTGACGTACGGGCACGGCGACGTGCAGATGGCGCACGACGAGCAGTGGCGGGCCGGCCTGACGCCGTGGGACATCGTCGTCGAGGGCGACTACTGGTACGGCCGCGGCATCGCGGACAACAAGGGCCAGCACGCCGTCAACCTGACCGCCCTCGACCACGTGATCCGGGCCAGGCAGGGCAAGCTCGGCTATAACGTCACGCTGCTGATGGACATGGGCGAGGAGTCCGGGTCGCCAGGCCTGGCGGAGGCCTGCGCCCAGCTCCGCGACGAGCTCGCCGCCGACGTGTTCATCGCCTCGGACGGCCCGCGCCTGAGCATCGACCGGCCGACGGTGTTCCTCGGCGCGCGGGGCGTCGTGAACTTCACCCTCAGCTTCCGTGCGCGCGAGGGTTCCCACCACTCGGGCAACTGGGGTGGCCTGCTGCGCAACCCAGCGACGGTGGTCATGAACGCCGTGGCGAGCATGGTCGACGGCCGCGGCAGGATCCTCGTCGACGAGCTGCGCCCGGCGGGTGTGCCGGAACCGGTGCGCAGGGCGCTCGAGGGCGTCACGCTGGAAGCCGGCGACGACGGCCCGAGCATCGACGACGGGTGGGGCGAGCCCGGCCTCACCCCCAACGAGCGCGTCATCGCGTGGAACAGCATCGAGGTGCTGGCGATGATCGCCGGCGATCCCGAAGGTCCGGTCAACGCCATCCCCGGCCATGCGAGGGCCACCTGCCAGCTCCGGTTCGTGGTGGACACCGACTGGCGTGCCGTCGAGGGCGCCGTACGCAGGCACCTCGACGCGCACGGCTTCGAGATGGTCGAGGTCAACCTGGACCATGCGATGGCCGCCACCAGGCTCGACCCGGACAACCCGTGGGTGCGCTGGACGCTGGACTCGTTGCGGCGCAGCGCGGGGACGGAGCCCGTGCTCCTGCCCAACCTCGGTGGGTCGCTGCCGAACGAGGCGTTCGCGGACACGTTGGGGCTGCCGACCGTGTGGGTGCCGCACTCGTACGCCGGCTGTTCGCAGCACGCGCCGAACGAGCACCTGCCGGCCGGTCTGCTGCGCGAAGGCCTGCAGCTGATGACCGGCCTCTTCTGGGACCTGGCCGAGCTGGACAGCTGGCCGCCTGAGGGCCGATGACCACCGGCTCGGAACACCTCGCCCCGACCGGCGCGGGACCCAGTGCCCGCCGGATCATCGCCGCCGCGTGCGTGGGGAACGCGCTCGAGTGGTACGACATCGCCGTCTACGCGTACTTCGCGTCGTACTTCGCGAAGGTGTTCTTCACCAACGCCGACGAGACCGTGTCGCTGCTGCTTGCGCTCGGCACGTTCGCCATCTCGTTCCTCATCCGGCCGCTCGGTGCGTTCGTGCTCGGTTCGTACGCGGACCGCTCCGGCCGCAAGCCGGCGCTGACGCTGTCCATCGGCCTGATGGTGCTCGGCACGCTGCTGATCTGCGTAATGCCGCCGTACGCGGTGATCGGCGTGGCGGCGCCGATCGGGATCCTGGTGGCGCGGCTGATCCAAGGATTCGCCGCCGGCGGCGAGTTCGGCAGCGCGACGGCGCTGATGGTCGAGCACCTGCCGCACCGCAGGGGGTTCGCGGCGAGCTGGCAGTTCACCAGCCAGGCGATGAGCTCGCTGCTCGCCGCCGTACTCGGCACGGTGTTGACCACCGTGCTGACCGCGGACCAGCTGACGTCGTGGGGCTTCCGCATCCCGTTCATCGTGGGCCTGCTCGTCGGTCCCGTCGGCCTGTACATCAGGCGGCACGTGCCTGAGACCCCGGAGTCCGTAGCGGCGCGGGAGAGCGGTGCGGCGAGGTCGCCGATCCGTACGGTGCTGTGGGAGCAGAAGCGGCTGGTGCTGCTGACCGTCGGCGTGCTCGCCGTGACGACCTGCCTGAACTACATGATCAGCTACATCCCCACGTACTCCATCGAGACGCTGAAGCTACCGGACTCCAGCGGCTTCATCGCGACGCTGGTCGCCGGCCTCGTGCTGCTCGCCGTGACGTCGGTGGCCGGGCACTACTCGGACCGATTCGGCCAGATCCACTTCATGCTGCCGTCCGCCGCGCTGATCCTGGTGCTGATCTACCCGATGTTCGCGTTCATGGTCGCCGTGCCGACGCTGTGGGTGCTCGGCATCGTGCTGTTCGGCATGGCGCTGCTGAAGGCCTGCTACTTCGGCCCGATGGGCGCGTTGATGGCCGCCATCTTCCCCACCGAGACCCGCGCGACGCGCATGGCCGTCGGCTACAACATAGGCGTAGCCATCTTCGGTGGCTTCACCCCACTGATCGCCGCCTGGCTGACCGACATCACCGACTACGACATGGCCCCGAGCTTCTGGGTTGCCTTCGCCGCCGTGGTCAGCATCGTGAGCCTCATCGTCCTCGCCCGCAAGTTCGGCCACCGCTAGCCGTAGCTCCGCGCACAACTCGTACCCTGGTGGGTGTGAACATTACCGACCGGGCCGGCGTGCGCACCTACGAGGTGCGCACCTTTGGCTGCCAGATGAACGTGCACGACTCCGAGCGGCTGACCGGGCTGCTGGAGGAGTCGGGGTACGTGCCGGCGGCTCGGGGTGAGGTCGCCGACGTGGTGGTGTTCAACACCTGCGCTGTACGGGAGAACGCGGACAACCGGCTGTACGGCAACCTCGGCCACCTCTACCCGGTGAAGCGCGCCAACCCTGGCATGCAGATCGCCGTCGGCGGGTGCCTCGCGCAGAAGGACCGGGGCACGATCGTGCGCAAGGCGCCGTGGGTCGACGTGGTCTTCGGCACCCACAACATCGGCGCGTTGCCGACGTTGCTCGAGCGGGCCAGGGTGAACGAGGAAGCGCAGGTCGAGATCGAGGAGTCGCTGGAGACGTTCCCCTCCACGCTGCCGACCAAGCGCGAGTCGAGCTACGCGGCCTGGGTGGCGGTCAGCGTGGGGTGCAACAACACGTGCACGTTCTGCATCGTGCCGAGTCTGCGCGGCCGGGAGAAGGACCGCAGGCCGGGCGACGTGCTCGCGGAGATCGAGGCGCTCGTCGCCGACGGCGTCGTCGAGGTGACGCTGCTCGGGCAGAACGTCAACTCGTACGGCGTGGACTTCGGTGACCGCGGGGCGTTCGCGAAGCTGCTGCGTGCCTGCGGCGAGATCGACGGGCTGGAGCGGGTGCGCTTCACGTCACCGCACCCGCGGGACTTCACCGACGACGTCATCGAGGCGATGGCGGAGACGCCGAACGTGATGCCGCAGCTGCACATGCCGCTGCAGTCCGGCTCCGACCGGGTGCTGCGCGCGATGCGGCGGTCGTACCGGCGCAACAGGTACCTCGGCATCATCGACCGGGTGCGCGAGGCGATGCCGGAGGCGGCGATCACCACGGACATCATCGTCGGCTTCCCCGGCGAGACCGACGCCGACTTCGAGGACACCCTCGACGTCGTGAAGCGGGCCAGGTTCGCGGGCGCGTTCACGTTCCAGTACTCCACCCGGCCGGGCACACCGGCGGCGGAGATGACCGACCAGGTGCCCGCCGACGTGGTGAAGGAGCGCTACGGTCGGCTGGTCGACGAGGTCGAGCGCGTCACCTGGACGGAGAACAAGCAGTTCGTCGGTCGCGACGTCGAGCTGCTGGTCGCCGACGGCGAGGGGCGCAAGGACGACCGCACCCAGCGGCGCTCAGGGCGCGCGCCGGACAACCGGCTGGTGCACTTCACCGCGGACGCCGACGTGCGCCCGGGGGACCTCGCCACCGTGCGGGTCACGTACGCCGCGCCGCACCACCTGGTCGCGGACGGTGCCGTGCGGGCCGTACGGCGTACGCCCGCCGGCGACGCCTGGGAGCGTGCGAACGCCGACCCGGAGCCGGCCGGCACCGGCGTGCTGCTCGGCATGCCCACCGTCGGCGCCCCTGGTTGACAGGGCTGAACCCCGGCCGGCGGGCCCGCTGTGACTAGGTGTTACCGGTTCTCGTCGCCGAAACCCTCGACGAAGTTCGACGCCGCCTCTTCGCCCTGGTCGATCTGGTCGGAGAACTTGCCGCCGGACTTCTCGTCGGCGAAGTCGCCCGCCTTCTGCAGGCCCTCGTCGAGCTTGTCGCTGTGCTCGCCGGCGAGGTCCTTGGCCTGGTCGCCCATGTTGTCGAAGACGCTCATCGATACCCCCCTTGTTGGATATGTGTCCCACCAGCGGCGTGTAACGGCTGGTGAGCGGCCCTGTTTACCAGGTGAGACGGCTACGCGCCAGCCCCGGCGGCCGGCGTACGCGAGAAATTCGCGCGCCGGGTCACTGGGAGACTGCTGCTGTGCACTCGCCTGAAGTCGTCGCCGTGGCCGGCCCCACCGCGGCCGGGAAGTCCGCCCTGGGGCTGGCGCTCGCCCACGCGCTCGGCGGCGAGATCGTCAACGCCGACTCCATGCAGCTGTACCAGGGCATGGACGTCGGCACCGCGAAGCTCACCGTCGAGGAGCGCGAAGGCGTGCCGCACCACCTGCTCGACATCTGGCCGGTGACGCGGTCGGCGTCCGTCGCCGAGTACCAGCGGCTGGCCCGCGGCGTGGTGGACGACGTCAGGGCGCGCGGCAAGGTGCCGATCCTCGTCGGCGGCTCCGGGCTCTACGTGTGTGCCGTGCTCGACGAGATGGACTTCCCCGGCACCGACCCGGAGATCCGCGCGCGGCTGGAGGCCGAGCTGGCCGCCGCCGGCCCGCAGCCGTTGTACGAGCGGCTGCGCGAGCGCGACCCGGACGCGGCGGCGGCCATCCTGCCGAGCAACGGGCGCCGGATCGTGCGGGCGCTCGAGGTGATCGAGCTGCGCGGCACGTTCAACGGCCGATTGCCCGAGCACCGGGCGGTGTATCCGGCCGTGCAGATCGGCGTCGACGTGCCCCGCCCCGAGCTGGACGAGCGGATCGCCACCCGGGTGGACCTGATGTGGGCCGCCGGGCTGGTGGCCGAGGTGCGGGAGCTGGAGCGCCACGGCCTGCGCGACGGTCCCACCGCGAGCCGTGCGCTCGGCTACCGGCAGGTGTTGGCGTACCTGGCCGGCGAGTGCACGGAGGACGAGGCGCGGGCGGAGACCGTACGGGCGACGAAGCGGTTCGCCAGGCGCCAGGACTCCTGGTTCAGGAGGGACGGGCGGATCACCTGGCTGCCCGCCGACGCCCAGCTGGTCGACCGTGCGCTGACCGCGACCGTCCGCTGACCCCCGAGGCTCACTGGCCGGCCAGCAGCTCGACGACGGGGGCGAAGTCGTCGATGCACCACTGCGGCACCGTGACGTAGGAGATGTCGGTGCGGTCACGCCGGCGGCGCAGCGTGTCGGCGACCTCTGCTGGCTCGCCGGCCAGCCGGCCGTACGAGTCCGCGGGCAGCTCACGGAAGTGGCTCGGCACCCAGTCAGGGGCGGCCTTGTCGCCGACCGCCAGGATGTTCGTGGCCAGCTCCAGCCGGGCGAACCCCGCGCCGACGGCCGCTCGTAGCTCGTCCACCTTGGCCACCAGGCCGTCCTCGGACCGGTCGTACGGCACCGGCAGCGCCAACGTGTCTGCGCGCTGTGCGGCCAGCTCGACAAGCGTCCGCCCGGTGCCTGCGACCAGCATCCGCGGCGCCTGCCGGTCCTTCGCGGCGAACTGCTCCTCGACGGCGGTGATCGTCTCGCCGACGCGCGCGACCCGCTCGGCGCGCGTGCCGAACGGCACGCCGAGGCGCTGTGCGTCGCCGAGCGTCGCCGGGTACTGGCCGGTGCCGAGGCCGAGCTCGAACCGGTGCGCGGAGAGCAGGTCGAGCGTGTCCGCCTCCTGCGCGACCATCGCAGGGGCGCGCAGCGGCGTGGCCAGCACGTGGGTACCGACGTGCAACGTCGACGTCGCCGTGGCGGCCGCGGTCAGCATGCCGAACGGCGCCGGCAGCCACAGTCCGTCCGCGACGAGCACGGTCGAGTAGCCGAGCCGTTCGATCCGCCGTGCGGTCTCGACCAGGGTGGCGCCGTCGGGCACGAGGGCTACGGCGGCGCCGAAGCGGAATGGGTGGGGGTTCATGCGGCTCCTCGTCAGTCGATCCGGGTGAGTTTGTCCGGGTTGCCGACGGCGTAGACACCCTCGACGCGGGTGCCGTCGTCGCCGAGGTCGAGCACCAGCGCGGTCAGCGGGGACTCGCCGGCGAACAGCAGCGCCGACGGGTCGCCGTTGACGAACCGGTACCTGACCTCCACAACCCCGGACTGCTGTGCAACCCCGATGAGGAACCTGGCGACCTTGTCCGCCCCGTGGATCGGATGCAGGCTCGCCCGGCGCACCTTGCCGCCGCCGTCGGTCCACAACGTCACGTCGGGTGCGAGGAGCTGCATCAGCGCAGCCAGGTCACCGCCGCCGGACGCCGCGATGAACCGTTCTGTCACCTGCCGCTGGACCCGCCGGTCGACGCGCTGCCGCGGCCTGCGGGCCTGCACGTGCTCGCGTGCGCGGTGCGCGAGCTGCCGGATCGCCGCCGGTGTGCGGTCGAGCAGGTCCGCGATCTCCGTGTGCGGATAACCGAACACCTCGTGCAGCACGAACACCGCCCGCTCCAACGGGCTCAGCGTCTCCAGCACCACGAGCACCGCCATCGACAACGCCTCGGCCCGCTCGACCACGTCAGTGCCGTCGTCGACGAGTGGTTCTGGCAGCCACGGCCCGATGTACGTCTCGCGCCGGCGGTCGACGTCCGCCCGCCGGGCGAGCGCCTGGTTCATGGCCACCCGAACCAGGTAGCCGCGGACGTTGGTCACCGGTTCCGCGTCCTGCGCGCGGTTGCGGGTCGTCCACGCCACCCAGGTGTCCTGCAGCACGTCCTCGGTGTCCGCGACGCTGCCGAGCATGTTGTACGCGATGGAGAACAACAGCTCCCGGTACTCCGCGAAGACCGGATCCGTGGCCGGTTGATCGGACATCCGACGCCCCTCCTCTTTCGGGATCTGCATCCTTGGAGCCGCGCGGCTCGCGAAGTGTGACATCTCCACCCGATCCGCGCATGCCAAGCAGCACGCGGTGCGGCCTGAGACAATGGAAGCGTGCGCTTCGTCAAGGGACACGGCACGGAGAACGACTTCGTGCTGATCGCCGATCCGTCCGGCCGGCTCGACATCGACGCCGGCCTGGTCAGGCTGCTGTGCGACCGGCACGCCGGGATCGGCGGCGACGGGGTCATTCGGGTGGTCCGCACCGCCGCCGTCGCCGAGGTGGCGCACCTGGCCGGGGCGGCCGAGTGGTTCATGGACTACCGCAACGCCGACGGTTCCGTCGGTGAGATGTGCGGCAACGGCGTACGGGTCTTCGCCCAGTACCTGCTCGAGTCCGGACTCGCGGCCGGCGACCAGCTCGCCGTCGCCACCCGCGACGGGGTCAAGACGGTCACCGTGCACGCGGACGGCTGGCTCGCCGTCGACATCGGCCTGCCCGACCTGCGCGGGCAGAGCAAAGCGCGCATCGCCGACCAGGTCTTCGCCGGCGTCGAGCTGTCGACAGGCAACCCGCACCTGGCGTGCGTGGTGGACGTCCCGGTCGCCGAGCTCGAGCTGCACAAGGCGCCCGAGGTCGATCCCGTCCTCTTCCCGACTGGCGCCAACGTCGAGTTCATCAACGTACTCGGCGACCGGCGCATCCGGATGCGGGTACACGAGCGCGGCGTGGGCGAGACGAGGTCGTGCGGCACGGGTGCGTGCGCGGCGGCGCTCACCGTGGCCAGCCAGCAGGGCGAGAGCACGGGCGTCTGGACGGTCGAGGTGCCGGGCGGCGAGGTGCGGGTGACGCTCGACGGCCGCACAGCGGTGCTCGCCGGCCCCGCGGTGCTGGTGTCGGACGGCGAGCTGCGCCCGGACTGGCTCGCGGCCCTCCCGTCCCCCAAATGAAGGTGTCATTGCCGGCCGAACATGCGAGGCTATAGGCATATGACCGATTCGAACGTGTCGCCCGTGGGCGACGAACACATCGACGCCGCGGCGCAGGAGCTCGTCGACGGGTACGAGCTCGACGCCGGTGAGGCGCCGGTGACGGGGGAGCTCGACCTGGAGGACCGGGCCGCGCTGCGGCGGGTCGCGGGGCTGTCCACCGAGCTCGCGGACGTCAGCGAGGTCGAGTACCGGCAGCTCCGGCTGGAGCGGGTCGTGCTCGCCGGCGTCTGGACCGACGGCACCGTCGAGGACGCGGAGAACTCGCTGGCCGAGCTGAAGCTGCTCGCCGAGACCGCGGGCTCTGAGGTGCTCGACGCCGTGCTGCAGCGGCGCAAGCGCCCGGACCCGGCGACGTACCTCGGCCCTGGCAAGGTGGGCGAGCTGAAGGCCCTCGTGGACGGCAGCGGCGCCGACACCGTCATCCTCGACGGTGAGCTGAGCCCGGCGCAGCTGCGCAACCTGGAAGACCGCACGAAGGTGAAGGTCATCGACCGCACCGCGCTGATCCTCGACATCTTCGCGCAGCACGCGAAGAGCAAGGAAGGCAAGGCGCAGGTCGAGCTCGCGCAGCTGCAGTACATGAACCAGCGGCTACGCGGCTGGGGCGGCAACCTGTCCAGGCAGGCCGGTGGCCGCGTCGGCGGGCAAGGCGGCGGCATCGGTGGCCGTGGTCCAGGTGAGACCAAGCTGGAGACCGACCGCAGGCGGGTTCAGCAGCGGATGGCGAAGCTGCGTCGCGACCTGCAGAACATGCGCACCACCCGCGACACCAAGCGGTTGACCAGACAGCGCCGTCAGGTGCCCTCGGTCGCCATCGCCGGCTACACCAACGCGGGCAAGTCGTCGTTGCTCAACCGGCTCACCGACGCGGGCGTGCTGGTGGAGGACGCGTTGTTCGCGACGCTCGACCCCACCACGCGGCGTACGACCACGAGTGACGGCCGGGTCTACACGCTCACCGACACCGTCGGCTTCGTCCGGCACCTGCCGCACGACATCGTGGAGGCGTTCCGGTCGACGCTCGAGGAGGTCACCGACGCCGACCTGGTGGTACACGTGGTGGACGGCTCGGACCCCGACCCGATCGCGCAGATCGGCGCCGTGCGCGAGGTGCTCGCCGCCATCGGCGCGAAGGACCTCACCGAGATCATCGCGGTGAACAAGACCGACATCGCCGACCCGTTGGCGGTGAAGTCGGTGCTGCGCAGGGAACCGCACGCGGTCGCCGTGTCCACCCGTACGGGCGAAGGCATCGCCGAGCTGCGTGAGCTGATCGAGCGTGACCTGCCGCGGCCGGAGCACGAGGTGCACGCGCTGGTGCCCTACGAGCGCGGCGAGCTGGTCGCGGGCGTCCACCAGCGCGGCGAGGTGCTCGAGCTCGAGCACACGGCGACCGGCACGAGACTGCACGCGCGGGTGCCGGGCGACCTGGCCGGTACGCTCGAGCCTTACGTCGTCGCGCCGACTCCCTGAACGCACGGGCGGCCGCCGCTGCAAGCAGCGACGGCCGCCTTGTGTGCCTCACCTGGTGCTGCTCACCTCCGGCTCCGCTTCCGCCCGAGCCGGTGCGCGGCGCAGTGCCACACCGGCCAGGAGCGCACCCGCGACGGCGACCCCGGCGGCACCGAGGAACGCCGCCGAGATGCCGTCGGTCAGCGCCTCGACGTCACCGAGCTCGCCGGCTCCGAACGACGTCGCTACGGCGGTGATCGCCGCCAGCCCGACCGCCGAGCCGATCTGGTAGCTGGTGTTCACGATGCCCGAGGCCAGGCCGCCTTCCTCCGGTCGTGCGCTGGAGATGGCGGTGCCAAGCGAAGGGATGAAGGCGAACGCCATGCCGGTGGCCGCGACGAGCGAGGCGGGCAGCACGTCCTGCCAGAACGTGCCGTCGGCCCGCACGAGCGACAGCCAGCCCATGCCGGCGGCCAGCACCAGCAGGCCACCGACGATGGTCGCCAACGGCCCGATCCTGCCGATCACCCGCGGCGCGAGCACCACCATGATCAGCATGATCGCCACGGTCATCGGCAGCAGTGCCGAACCGCTGGCGAACGCGTCCAGCCCCAGGCCCTGCTGCAGGTAGAGGTTCAGGAAGAACCACATGGGGATCCACGCGCCACCGAGCAGCAACTGCGCACCGTTGGCCGCGGCGAGGTTGGGCGTACGGAAGATGCTCAGCTGCACCAGCGGTGCGCGGCGTACGGCCTGGCTCACCACGAACGCGGTGAGCAGGACTGTGGCGGCGAGCAGTCCGACGACCGTCCCGGTCGAGCCCCAGCCGGCCTCGGGCGCCCGCACGATCGCGTAGACGAGCACTGCAAGCCCCGCGGTGACGGTAGCCGCTCCGAACAGGTCGGTCGAGCCCCGCTGCACGGCACCCTTCGGCATGAGCGCGGGGGTGGCCGCGAGCGCCAGCAACGCGATCGGCGCGTTGACGTAGAACACCCACGGCCAGCTGACGTACTGGGTGATCACGCCGCCGAGGAACACACCCGCGGTACCACCGGCCGGAGCGGCCGCACCGTAGAGCGCGAGTGCCTTCGTCATTTCCTTCGGCTCGCTGCCGAAGATCATCATCAGCAGCGTCAGCGCCGACGGAGCGATGAACGCGGCACCGACGCCCTGGAGCGCGCGGCCGGTGAGCAGCACCCACGGCTCGGTCGCGACACCCGCCACGACGGAACCGACGAGCAGCGTCACCCAGCCGGCGACGAACATCCGCCGTGCGGTGAACAGGTCCGCCAATCGGCCGCCGAGCAGCAGCAGACCGCCGAAGGCGATGACGTAGGCGTTGAACACCCAGGAGAGGTTCTCCTGCGAGAAGCCGAGCGCGGCCTGGATCCTGGGCAGTGCCACCCCGATGATCGACGTGTCCATGATGACCATGAACTGCGCCGTGGCGATGAGCCCGAGTGCCCAGCCGCGCCGGCCCCGTGATTGCGTCTCCATAATACTCCTTACCCGTTGGGGGTACCATGTGGATCTGGTTGTGCCTTCGTGACGGCGAGCCTGCTGCCCGCTTGACGTCGATACCCCCCTAGGGTATATCTGTACGAGGGTGCTGGCGATGTCCAGTGGTAGTTACCCCCTAGAGGTAAGGGGTAAAGTGGATTCGTCGGCAAATGGAGGAGGAAAGCAATGCGCGGGTACACCGACGACAAGGACGCCTACCTCAAGCGGCTGCGGCGGATCGAGGGTCAGGTCCGTGGGCTGCAGCGGATGGTGGACAACGACGAGTACTGCATCGACGTGCTGACTCAGGTGTCCGCGGTCACCAGAGCCCTGCAGAACGTCTCGCTCGGGCTGCTCGACGAACACCTCAAGCACTGTGTCAGCCAAGCCGTCGCCGAGGGCGGCGCCGAGGCGGACGAGAAGGTGCGGGAAGCCAGCGACGCGATCGCCAGGCTCGTCCGCTCGTAACCATCAGCCGAACCACGTGATCGGAGAACAGTCATGACCGACGCCACCTACACCGTCAACGGGATGACGTGCGAACACTGCGTTCGCTCGGTGACCGAGGAAGTCAGCGAGATCGAAGGCGTGTCGAACGTACAGGTAGACCTCGCCAGCGGGCAGCTGACCGTCAGCAGCGCGGACTCCGTCGACCCGGCTGCTGTACGCGCCGCGGTCGAAGAGGCCGGCTACACGGTCGTCAACTGACCTGAGGGCTGGAACGGAGAGACGATGAACACTGCGGCAAAGCTCACCGGATACGCGGCGGTGCTCGCCCTGGTCGCGACGGCGGGCTGGGGGCTCGGCGCGGTAGCCGGCCCCGACGACGGCCGAGCCGAGCCGCAGCGAGCGAAGCCCAGCAAGCACGGTGGGCACGACGGTGACACGAAGAAGACGGCGGCGCAGGACCCTGCGGGCCTGGCGTCCACCGCCAACGGGTACACCTTCGCGCCGGCAACCACCCGGTTGCCGGCCGACGGGGGAACCTTCGCGTTCCGCATCCTCGGGCAGAACGGCAAGCCGGTCAAGAAGTTCGCCGTCGAGCACGAGAAGCGGATGCACCTGATCGTCGTGCGGCGCGACACGAGCGGCTTCCAGCACGTGCACCCGACCATGGCGGCCGACGGCACCTGGCGGATCGACATGCGGTTGCCGAAGGCGGGCAGCTACCGCGCCTTCGCCGACTTCGCGCCCGAAGGCGGCGATGGGCAGACGCTCGGTGTGGATCTCTCCGTGGCCGGCAACTTCGAACCGGTCGACCACCCCGTCTCCCGTACCGCCACCGTGGACGGGTACGAGGTGACGATGACCGGCGATCTGGTGTCCGGGCGTTCCTCGGAGGTGACATTGCGGGTCCGCAAGGACGGTCGCGACGTCACCGACCTGGAGCCCTATCTCGGTGCGTACGGCCACCTGGTCGCGCTGCGCACCGGCGACCTGGCGTACTTGCACGTGCACCCGGAAGGCGAACCGGGTGATGGCAAGACCGAGCCAGGACCCGAGGTGACGTTCGCTGCGGAGGTGCCGTCCGCGGACACCTACCGACTGTTCCTGGACTTCAAGCACGACGGCGAGGTGCGTACGGCGGATTTCACCCTGCCCACCCGCGGGCAGCCGGTGCCGAAGCCCACCGGCTCCACCACCGACAGCGACGACCACGACGACGAGCCGCACGGCCACGGCGACTGAGGAGTACGACATGAGCTCGGATGTTCGAGACCGCGCCTCCGCGGCCGACAACGCCGTGGAGCTGGCGATCACCGGTATGACGTGCGCCTCATGCGCCTCCAGGATCGAGCGGAAGCTGAACAAGCTGGACGGCGTCACGGCCACGGTGAACTTCGCCACCGAGAAGGCGAAGGTCACGTATCCCGACGACGTCGAGCAGGCGTTGCTCGTCGAGACGGTAGAAGCGGCCGGCTACGCCGCGACGCTGCCGGCGGAGCGGCCGGCCGGTGAGGCGGCGACAGGCGAGGCGGCCGAGGCGGACGAGAACCGACCGCTGCGGCAGCGGCTGATCGGCGCGATCGTGCTGTCCGTACCGGTGGTCGCCATGTCCATGGTGCCTGCGTTCCAGTTCACGTACTGGCAGTGGATCTCGCTCGCCCTGGCCGCACCTGTGGTGTTGTGGGCCGGCTGGCCGTTCCACAAGGTCGCCTGGACGAACCTCAGGCACGGCTCGGCGACCATGGACACGCTGATCTCCATGGGCACGCTGACGGCGTTCCTGTGGTCGCTTTACGCGTTGCTGTTCGGGTCCGCAGGTGTGCCCGGCATGACCCACCCGTTCGAGCTGAGCATCGGCGGCGGACCTGCGGACGGCGACCTCTACCTCGAGGTGGGCGCAGCGGTCACCACGCTGATCCTCGTCGGCCGCTACTTCGAGGCGCGGTCGAAGCGCCGCGCCGGCGCCGCGCTGCGTGCCCTGCTCGAGCTTGGTGCGCGCGACGTCGCCGTACTGAGGGACGGCAGGGAGGAACGGGTCCCCGTCGAGGCACTGACCGTGGGCGACCGGTTCGTGGTGCGGCCGGGCGAGAAGATCGCGACCGACGGTGTCGTCGAGGAAGGCAGCTCGGCCGTCGACGCGAGCATGCTCACCGGTGAGTCCGTGCCCGTCGAGGTCACGGTCGACGACGCGGTGACCGGGGCGACCGTCAACGCCGGCGGCCGGCTGGTCGTACGTGCCACCAGGGTCGGCGCCGACACCCAGCTGGCGCAGATGGCCAAGCTGGTCGAGGACGCGCAGAACGGCAAGGCGGCCGTGCAGCGGCTGGCCGACCGGGTGTCCGCGGTCTTCGTCCCCGTCGTCATCGCGCTCGCGGTCGGCACCTGGGCCTTCTGGTTCGGCGCAGGCGCCGCAGCGGCCGCCGCCCTCACCGCGGCCGTCGCCGTGTTGATCATCGCCTGCCCGTGTGCGCTCGGTCTGGCGACGCCGACCGCCCTGATGGTCGGCACCGGCCGGGGTGCCCAGCTCGGCATCCTGATCAAGGGCCCCGAGGTGCTGGAGTCCACCCGCAGGGTCGACACCGTCGTGCTGGACAAGACCGGCACGGTGACCACCGGCCGGATGACGCTCACCGGCGTGCACGTCGCGGACGGCATGGCCGAGGACGAGGTGCTGCGCGTCGCCGGTGCGCTGGAGAACGCGTCCGAGCACCCGATCGCGCAGGCGATCGCCCGTGGTGCGGAAGAGCGGGTCGGCGAGCTGGCCGCCGTCGAGCAGTTCGAGAACGTCGAGGGCCTCGGCGTACAGGGCATCGTGGACGGGCACGCGGTGCTCGTCGGGCGACCGGCACTGCTCGAGCAGTGGAGCCAGTACCTGCCCGCAGAGCTCGCTGCGGCGCGTGCCGAGGCGGAGCAGGACGGGCAGACGGCCGTCGCCGTCGGCTGGGACGGCGAGGCGCGTGCCGTGCTGCTCGTCGCGGACACCGTGAAGGACACCTCCGCGGAAGCCGTGCGGCAGTTCCGTGAGCTCGGCCTCGCGCCGGTGCTGCTGACCGGTGACAACGAGACTGTGGCCAGGTCGGTGGCGGCGCAGGTGGGCATCGACGAGGTGGTCGCCGAGGTGCTGCCGAAGGACAAGGTCGACGTGGTGTCGCGGCTGCAGTCCGACGGCAAGGTGGTGGCGATGGTCGGCGACGGCGTCAACGACGCGGCCGCGCTCGCCCAGGCCGACCTTGGCCTGGCGATGGGCACCGGCACCGACGTCGCGATCGAGGCGAGTGACCTGACCCTCGTGCGCGGTGACCTGCGGGTCGCCGCGGACGCGATCCGGTTGGCACGCAAGACGCTCGGCACCATCAAGGGCAACCTGTTCTGGGCGTTCGCGTACAACGTCGCGGCGCTACCGCTCGCCGCTGCCGGTCTGCTGAACCCGATGATCGCGGCCGCCGCGATGGCGTTCTCCTCGGTGTTCGTCGTCTCGAACAGCCTGCGGCTGCGCCGCTTCCGCTAGGCGGCGTGGCCGGCCAGGCGGTCGGCGGTCTCGCCGGCGAAGCGCTCGGCGCCAGCGACATCGGGCTGCCGTTGGCCAGCCCGGGAACCGCCGCGCTGCTGCCCGCGAACGTACGCCCGCCACCTGGTCGGCCTGGAGCTACGCCCCGCCGAGTGCGGGAGCCGCCGAGCTGAGGAGCCACGGCCTGCCGCCGGCGCTGGCCGCGAGGAGCCCCGGCGGACACCGGGGCCGCTAGGCGGCGTGGCCGGTCAGGTCCAGGTGTACTGGGCGAGCAGTGACATCCGGGCGACGACCTTGCGCTTGCCGCCGTGTTCGCGGTACGCGGTTGCGAGGTCGAACGTGGTGACGCGGTCGTGGTACACGTCCTGCATCTCGGGGAATTGCAGCTGCGCGTCGTCCTTGATGTCGACCAGCGCCTGGGTGCCCATCCGGGCGGCTACCACCTCGCCGCTGAGCTTGTCGGGTAACGGGCCGCTCTCCTCGTCCTGTGCGAACGAGCCGACGGTCGGGATCTTGCGTGCCTTGAACCTGGCCTTCGCCGCAGCCTCCACCATCTTGGGTGTGCCGCGGCGTGCCGCGAGGTACCAGGTCACCTCCACGCCGCACGCGGACTCGTACCAGTTGTGCGCCTTCCAGCCGTCCCACGCGGTGACGCAGACGTCCTGCTCCTCCTTGCCGAGCACCACCAGGTCGAAGCGCGACGGCATGCCGGCCACCCCGGTCGCCGCGTCCAGCTGAGTCGCGCCGGTCAGCTCGTCGTGCGCCTCGTCGATGAGCTTGTCGCGCTTCCGTTCCGACTTCCGGGCGTTCGGGTCGGCGAGGGGTTCCTCCTGCGGCAGGGTCAGGCCGGCGGCTCCGCCCAGCGCGAGGCAGAGCACGGCGACGAGCAGCAGCACCCACAGGGGGATGTGCCCGCCGGCGCTCTTCAACCCTTCGTACTGCGACGGTGGGCGGCTCCGCCAGCTCATCGAATCCCCGTCCTATCCGGTCGCGCCCGACTGGTCCCGCTGCTGCCGGCCGCCGAGGTGCCGGGCCAGGAACGGTTCGGCGACAGCGTAGAACCGCTCCCGGTTCTCCGGCTTCGCCAACCCGTGACCCTCATCTTCGAACAGCAGGTACTCGTGGTCCAGGCCGCGGTCACGCAGCGCCGCCACGATCTCCTCGGCCTCGGCCTGCTTGACCCGCGGGTCGTTCGCGCCCTGCGCCACGAGCACCGGGATCCGGATCTGGTGGGCGCTGTTCAACGGCGAGCGCTCCTGCAACATCTGCTCGTCGGTGGCCGGGTCGCCGATGCGCTGGTGGAGCTCGGCGATCATCGGCTTCCAGTACTCGGGCACCGACGCGATAAGCGTCAGCAGGTTCGACGGGCCGCACATGTCCACGGCGCACCGGAACGCCTCAGGGGTGAACGCCGCACCGGCCAGCGCGGCGTAGCCGCCGTACGAACCGCCGTAGATGCCGGCGCGCTGCTCGTCCACCCAGCTCTGGTCGACCGCGTGCTGCACGGCGTCGACCAGGTCGTCGTGCATGCTGGCGCCCCACTGCTTGTCGCCGGCGTTGGTGAACGCCTTGCCGTACCCGGTGGAGCCGCGGTAGTTGACCTGCAGCACCGCATAGCCACGGTTGGCCAGCCACTGCACCTCCGGGTGGTACGACCACGAGTCGCGCACCCACGGTCCGCCGTGGACCAGCACGACGCACGGCAACCCGCTGCGCGCGGCCGCCACGGGGAACGTGACGTAGCCGTGCACCGTGAGGCCGTCGCGCGCGGTGAACTGGAACGGCTCCACCTGGGCGAGGGTGTAGTCGAGCAGGGCCTCCTTGTGTACGAACAGCGGCCGGATCTCGCCGGTCGACCGGTCGTAGACGGAGTACTCCGCCGGCCGGTCGGGGCGGGCGTGGGTGACCAGCCAGACCCGGTCGGTGCGCTCCGCGCGACTGATGCCCAACTCGGCGTCGCGGTGCGCAGTCAGCAGCTCGATGTCCGCCCGGATCGCGTCGTCGAGCAGCACGTACTCGTCCCGGTCCTTGGCGACGACGGCGAGCTGCGGCTCGAGCGTCTGCGGGTCGAGCACCACGCCACCGATGTCGTAGGTGTCGTCGGCGGCGAGCACCCGCTGGGCACCGGTGTCCAGGTCGACCTGCAGCAGTCTGGACGCGTTCGCGTCCACCGTGGACTGTACGAGCACGCTGCGGCCGTCGCGGCCGAACCCGACGACGCCGGTGCCCGCGGTGTCCTCGTGCGCGATCTCGAGGAACGTCTCGAACTCCCCGCCGTCGCCGTCGCGCAGCTGCACCACCTCGGCGCCGTCCGAGCGTACCGCCACGCCGCCGCGGACGACGAGGTCGGAGTCGACCAGCCAGCCGGCGAAGCCGGGGTTCTTCTCCACCAGGGTGCGCTCACCGGTGCGCAGGTCGATGCGGTGCACGTCGTGCACCTGCGCGTCGCGGTCGTTCAGACCGATCAGCACCTCGTGCGGGTGCCACCTGTTGTGCGCGAGGATGTACGCCTGCACCCCGGAGCCGGACGGCGAGAGCTCCCGTTCCGCGCCGGTCTCGAGGTCGATGGCGTAGAGCCGCCAGTTCTCGTCCCCGCCGGTGTCCTGCAGGTACAGCAGGTGCCGGTCGTCGTGGCAGAACCTGAAGGTACGGATGCCGCGGTCGCGGTCGCCCGTCACCGGCCGCGCCGGCGCCGACGAGTCGCTCGGGCCCACCCACACGTTGAGCACACCCTCGTCGGGCGCGATGTACGCGATCTTGCTGCCGTCCGGCGACAGCGAAGGAAGTACCCGATCGGGATTGCCGAAGAGGACGTCTCTGGGGATCAGCGGCACGGCATCGTAGCTGTCTGCTCTGTTCACCCTCCCGAACCTACCGGCGCGTCCGGACCAGACGCCGCTCCGGGTCAGCGGCGGTCGGTGTGGCCGAGGTCGCGGTCCGGTGCGACCTGGTCGCGGACGAGCCGCTTGAGCTCGGCGAGGTCGGGGAAGCCGCGTTCGCCGCGGGACCAGAGGGGCTGGCCGTCGAGGCGGACGTCGAACACTCCGCCGGTGCCGGGTACCAGGGCTACCTCGCCGAGGTCGGTGGTGAACGTGGTCAACAGCTCCTGTGCGGTCCATGCCGCCCGCAGCAGCCAGCGGCACTGCGTGCAGTACTCGATCTCCAGGCGTGGTTGCCGTGTCGTCATGCGCCCATTGTCAGATGCGCGGTGGGCCCTGCGCGACGCGTTCGGCGAGCCGGGCGCGCGAACCGGGGCTGCCGTCCTGGGTCTCCCACATGCCTTCCATCCACCAGGTCGCGCCCGCCTCGGCCAGCGGCCGCACCCGGTCGGCGGCGGCCGCGGGGACAGCCCGGCCGTCTTGCCCTCCATGACGATGTCGAACGGGGTGCTCGATGTGCGCTCGGTGCGTGCCCAGGCGGCGATCTCGCGGACCGTCTCCTGGTCGACCTCGCCGAAGCTGCCGTCGGGCTGGCGCTTCGCCGGCAGGATGCCGTCGTACTTGGCGACCCTGGCCATCGACTTCGCGCTGCCCCACAGGCCGACCACCCAGGCTGAGGTCAAATTAGTGGCTCCTACCTGGATGGCGATCCGATAGCGACCCCGATCCGGTGGTGATGCACCGGGTCGGGTCTGGACCGACCACCTGGATTGGAGATGGGCAGTCGTGCCCACCTCATGTCAGCCATCGCCTGGACGCTCGCTCGACCGGAAGTCTCGGCGGAACTTGGAACGCGGTCTTGCGGTGGGAGTGGCGGCGTCGCACGGTCGGGGCGTACGCGGTGGAGATCGTGCCGGATCGTCGTGCGGTGTTGTGTCGCCGCGGAGGTGCCTTGGAGTACCTGGTTTTCCGCCTGGAACTGTTGCTGTATCCGGCGGATGGGGGCATGTGTCGCGTCTGGTTGCGACGGCGTCGAGCGCGGGTACCGCGGTGGGGGAGGAGTCGCGGCAGCGGGCGGTCGAGGCGCTGGAGGCGTTGCGAGGTCGTCGCCGGTCGCGGTGGCGGTGGTTGGCCGCGGGCGCGGTGGCCGGGTTTGTTGCGGGTGTGGTGGTTGCTGGCGCCGCTCGTCGTAGTGAGCTCCCGCTGTTCGGTGGCGAGGACCCCGCGCGTACGGGTTGGCGGAGACGGTCCGCGACAAGGGGCATGCAGCCACCGAGGTGGTACGGGAGAAGGCCGCGCCGGCGCGGCAGGCCGCTGAGCAGGCGGCGGAGAAGGTTCGGGCCAAGCTGTCCGGGTCAGGGTCTGAGGAAGATCAAGACACCAGGCAGTAGAAGCGCCGCGACGGGTGACATCATGGGTCCCCGCGACAGGGCTTGATCTCAGGAGCTGGTGAGGGTGTGGCCGATGACAAGGTCGACATCGATGCCCACCGCCGTCCTGGCGTGGTCGGCATCGGGGCTGGCCGGGGTAGGCTCGCCGATGACCTCTGCGCCCCCGATGATAGTGACGGTCCAGCCGCAGCCGGCGACCTGGCGGAGCACAGCCGGGGCCGGCATGATCTCCCCGCGATGTCGACCTGTGAGCGGCTGTTCGGGCTGAAGGCGCGGTGCACCAACATCGCCTACCTGGCGTGGTCAACGGCTCGAATTGTTCGCCGTCGCCGATCTCACCTCCGCGATCGAGGACTGCAGCCTGGTGCGGTGACGATGATGCGGGACACCTGGCCATTCACCGGTTCGCGGCGGTGGTCGATGGTGCGGTCGTGGGCTTACCAGGTGGCAAGGGGCGGTCCCGGTGCCCTTGGTCTAGAGCACCGGGGCCTGTGCCACTCTGCCGCCCGGGCGTTACAGTGGCGTGGTTTCCCTGTACCCGGGTGGGGAGTCGTGGCGCGACCGGACCTGTATGCCGGCTAGCTCGGCCAGGCTGGGTTCTCTGCTGGGTGCCAGTCCACGCAGCGGGGCCGTTGCCCGGTCTGGACGAACTCGGTGATGGCCCAGTGGGCAGTCTGTACGGAGATCGCGTCGTCGTGGTGTACCGGTCGGGGTGTTCCGGCGTCGTCGAAGTCGTAGCCGCCCAGCATCGGCACGGTTGCGGTGCTCGCCAGCGTGGTGGCGGTGTCGCGGTCAGAGAACGTCAGGGCGCTGACGTCGCCGCGGCCGAGCGCGACACCGAGCACGTGGGTGCCGTCGCTGCTGGTGATCTGCACCCAGCTGGGCGGGCCGACCGCGGCGATCGCAGCCAACAACGCTTCCAGTTCCAGCAGCGTGTGTACCTCTCGCCGCTGGCCACCGTCGCACACCATCACCGGCCATGTCACCGCTGCGCTTCCCTCCCCTCACCGTCGATGGGCCGAGGCCCTGAGCAGCCAGTATCTGTTAGGGCTACCCGGCTGTCGACGGGTGGGACTGCGGCTATAGTGCGCCATCCTCCGCCGGGCCTGTACCTGTGCTTTCCAGGCCCCGGGCCCCGCGTGGGGTTCTCGGTCCGGCGCCGGGCACGCGGGATGTGTGTCACCCCAGGGTGCGTGTTCCGGCACCGGACCCCCGAGCCGCGCCGTGCTGTAGCAGCGAATCCAACGTCACCCGACCGAGCGGGCAACCCGGGTCTGATATTGGGCGCCTGGCAGGTGGTCATGGCTGGGCGCGTCCTCGGTGGATCTGGGCGGCTTTGGCGAGGGCGGTGGCGGGGTTGGGGTGGCGTCGGTCGAGTTGGGCGTTGAGTTCGGCGCCGAGGAGCACGGCCAGGGCGGTCAGGTAGAGGAACAGCAGGGTCGCGGCGGGTGCGGACAGGACGCCGTAGATCGGGGGAGTGGGTGACGGCGAAGGTGAGGAAGGTCCGCAGCAGGTAGCTACCGGCCAGCCAGGCCAGCATGGCGGCGATGGCGCCAGGCAGGTCGCGGTGCCACCGGCCGCGGGTCGGGACGGCGCGGTGGTACAGCGCGACGAGCAGCCCTGTACACAACACGACCACGGTCGGCCAGTAGCCGTAGGCCACGAGCGGGGTGAGGACCGGCCGGGCCGCTGCGGCCGGCGCCGCGGCGCTGATCCAGCCGGGTGCGGTGACCAGCAGCGGCAAGGTGAGGTGCCGGCGAGCAGCGCGGCGAGGTAGAGACCGAACGCCACCAGCCGGGCCTTGACAACGGAACGGACATCACGCTCGCTGTAGGCGAGAGAGTGGGGTCCTTCTGTGGGCTGCCGGAGGTGCCGGAGGAGGTTCGGCTCGCGTTGACCGACACCGGCGGTGCCGCCCGGGAGGGCTGGTTGGCGATGAGCGTGGCCGGCGGGCTCTTGGTGATGCACGCGATGTTCGACGCTGAGATCACCGCGGCGTGTGGACCGAAGGCAAGCACGACCCGAACCGGGTCGCACGTCGGCACGGGCCGGGGACCGGGGCGGTGACACTCGGCGGGCGGAAGGTGCCGATCAGTCGGCTGCTCGCCCTACCTGCTCTACGCCTGACCTACCGGACCGGCGTCGACCGCTGGTGACGTTTGCCGTCCTTCACGGCGGATCGAACGGCACGTCCGCGATCGCGGCGTTGACCTCGTCGACGGTCGCCTGCAAGCCGTCGGGATCGACACCGACTCGCCCTGCCGGCTCGGCCAGCGAGTAGGCGTGTTCACCCGTGATCGGTGTGGTGCCGTACTCGTTGGTGCGCAGTCTGGAGGGCGTCTTCGCGTCGAAGATCTGCTTGCCATACCGCCGGGTTGGCGCAGAATCTCCCGGCCGTACTTAGCGTACGTGAGGTTGCGGTAGTTGGCACCCTCGTTGAGGAAGCGCTCACCCAGGACGTTGACGACGATGCCGAGCGGGTAGCTCTGCCGGGTGAACTGGTTCGTGTGCGCGGCTGCCGCGCTCGCGCGGCGCACCCACGTCCCACTGGACACTGTGGCACGAACCCCAGTCGCCGAATGTGTCCGCGCCGGCCGCGATGGCCGTTGCAGTACCTCGCCGGTGTCGTGCAGGGTACTGCGTACGTATGCTCGCGCCCAACCTTCGTCCAGGTGAGGCCGTGACCGGCGACGCGCAGCGCACCTCGATCCCGGAACGCTGTGCTACCGCGAGGTGCCGCTCGACCACGCCCTGGCCACCGTCGACCGTCCCGACGGGACACCACAGAAGAAGTGGTACGCACCGTCGGAGACGTACGCCTGTCGCTCGTGCAGCAGGCGGAACCGCAGCCCGACGCCGTGCAGCCAGCGGATAACGTCGGCGCCGTTCTCGACGAGCAGCCGGGTCATCACCGGGTCGCATCGTCTCTCGGTCACCCGTTTCATGCCGTCGTAGTAGGCCTGCTTGGTGTACGGCGGGATGACCGACTTGCCGAGGAGCTTGAGCGACTCGTCGTCGAGCACAGGCGGAGGTCGTCCACGCTGTCATAAGCCGTGCGGAACGCGCCCGCGGGTGTAGTAGGAGTTGCCGCCGAGCTCGTCCGCGGGCGCCTTCTCCATGACGGCGACGCGCAGACCGTGCGCCCGTGCAGCATGCGCGGCGCTGAACGCGGCGTTACCTGCACTGACTGACTGGTTGGAGCAGTAGGGGAGGACGGCGAACTGGAAAAGACTCTCTCGACGATCCCAAGTCGGCTCGTTCCGACATATTCAACGGCCTCTCACCAGGACCTCGCCGGACCGCCCGCCTCCCTGCCTGAGCTGTGCTAACCGGTTCGGTGGCCGGGTTGGGGAGGAATGCCGGCGCCATGACTGGTGGGTGACGAGCCGCTCTCCAGCACGGCTCCTCCAAGGCTCGCTACATCGGGCTCACAGCAGTGGACGGATTCATTGGCCATGTGGGCGTTTCCCGTAGAGCGGTTCGCTCCCTGCACGGACATGTTCATCGGGCTGAGCCACCGGTACGTGTACCTGCCAGGTAAGTTTGACGGGGAATTTGTATACGGTATTCTATTACCGCGGCCAACTGCGCTGCGTTGGAGACGTGTGAGGTTCGGTGGAAGGGGATGGGATGAGCGTACGCACCCAGCAGCACTTGATCACCAAGGACCAGGCGCTCAGCGAGACGGCCAACAGCGAGATGAAGCAGCGGGAGGAGTGGAACAAGAAGAATCCTCCCACCGAGGCCATCATCGTCAAGGACTTGAAGACGACTGAGCTGACGCCGCGTGAGTACCGCAATACCAAGGCCAGGTTCTACCGGCTCGGGCACGACATCCGGTTGCAGCCGCACGTGAGCGAGCTGCCGCCGCTCGGGAAGTCGGTGAACCACCGGCACACCACCGAAGCGGTCATCTACATCGTGATGGGTTGCGGGCACACGACCATCAGCTGGGACGGGCACAACGAGGAGCGCATCGACTGGGCAGAAGGAGACCTGTTCAGCTTCCCGGTGTGGATGTGGCATCAGCACTTCAACGACAGCGAGACCGAACCGTGTCGGTACCTCGCGGTGCAGGACACGTTCGCCATCAAGGCACTGGGCCTGCACCAGATCGAGCGCTTCCCAGAAGAGGGAACCACCACGTAGCCGGCTCGCTCGCGGCCGCAGGTACAGGCATGGGAGTTGAGCTAGGTGGGCGACGCTGTGGGTACGAGTCCAGCCCAGTTCGAGGGGATCGAGCAGCCGGGCCTCAGCGTGCGGGCGCTGTTGCCCGACGACGGCTGGGACGAACGGTGGGACGGCATCGTCGTCGACGACGAGATGAAGGCTCGACTGCTGAGCTTCGGCCTGTTCTGCCTCACCCGGCGGTCTTCCGTCTCGTGGGTACGATTCCCCGTGCACGGGCTGGCCCTGCTCGCCGGCCCACCGGGCACGGGCAAGACGACGCTCGCGCACGGGCTCGCCAACCGGATCGCGCGGACGCTGGTCGACCATGGTCTCGCCGAGAACGCGCTGTTCGGTGTGGTCGATCCGCACGCCTTTCCCAGCGAGTTCCTCGGTGAGAGTCAGCGCACGGTGGCCAGGCTGTTCGCCGAGACCTTGCCCGACCTGGCTGCGCGCGGACTGCCGCTGATCGTCCTGCTCGACGAGGTGGAGGCCCTTGCGGTGAACCGCTCCAGGGCGTCCTTCGAGACGAATCCGGTGGACGTGCACCGTGCGACGAACGCGGTGCTCACCGGAGTCGACCACGTCGCGGCCGAACACGACAACGTGCTGCTCATCGCGACGACCAACGAGGAGCGCGAGATCGATCAGGCGTTCCTGTCCCGCGTCGACCTCAGGGAGCAGTTCGAGCTTCCGCAGCCGGCAGCCATCGAAGCCATGCTGGTGGACACGCTCGCCGAGATCGGCGTCCGCGTGGATGGCCAGGCCGGGCGGCTCGCCGCTGTGGCGGAGCGCTGCGCGTCACACTCTCTGGATGCCCGGCAGGTGCGCAAGCTCGTGCTGCGCGCGATCGTGAGCAACGGTCCTGAGCTCGCCCTGGCGCCGGACCGGATCGACGTCGACCACCTGTGGGAGGTCGTCGAATGATCCCGAGCCCGCGCGCGGTTCGTGGGCGCTGAGGCCGCCTCCGCTGGCGGGCGAACGAGGATCCCTCGACAGGCGTACCTCCTCTTCGTCGGATTATTCCTAGCCGTCGCTTCGAACAACCTCTTGACGCCGCTCCTGCCCGATATCCGCGACGACATGGGGGTCTCGCTGGCCGCCATCGGCGCGTTCGTCTCGACCTACGGCCTTGCCCGCCTCATCGTCGACCTTCCCTCGGGCGCGCTGACGACGAGGATAGGTCCGCACCCCGTCGCCGCCGTCGGTGTCGTCCTGATCGTGCTGTCGTCGGCGGGCGCGGCGGTTGCGCCGCGCTTCGGTCTCCTCATCGTCGCCCGCATCGTCGCCGGCATCGGAGCCGGGTTGGTGGCGACGGTGGTCCTGTCCGCGCTGAGTGATGTGGCGCCGCCGGACATCCGCGGCCGGGTGATGAGCCTGTATCAGGTGGCGAACAACCTCGGCGTCGCGATCTATCCGTTGATCGGCGGTCTCGTCGGCTCGTTCGCCGGGTGGCGTTCTGCGTTCGCGCTCGCTGCGGGTGCAGCGGTGCTGAGCGGGTCGGTGCTGATCCCGGCGCTACGCAGAGTGCCCGCCAGCCGAGCACAGCGTGCCGCGCGCGGTACGACCGCTGCGGCGCAGAACGAACCGCAACCGCGCCGCGGTGCGCCGATCGTCGCGTTCGGCGTCATCTACTTCGGCGTCATCGCCAACATGGTCAACAGGCACGGCTTCCGCAACACGGTACTGCCGTTGTTCGCGGCGAGCCATCTCGGGCTGAACGCGATCGAGATCGCGATCGGCATCACGGTCATGTCGCTGACCGGGGTGCTCGTCACCATCCCTGGCGCCGCGCTCGGCGACAGGATCGGCCGGCGCCGCATCGTGGTGGCGGGACTCGCGCTGATGGCCGTCAGTGGCGTCGTCTTCGTGCTCGTGGCGACTGACTTCGTCATGTTCATGCTCGCCGCCGTGCTTCTGGGATGCGGCGACTTCTTCGCGAGCTCGCAGACCGCGCTGCTCTCTGACCTGGTAGAGGGGCCGCGGCGAGCGATGGCGTTGGGCGCCTATCGCTTCTGTGTGGACCTCGGCGCGCTGGTGGGGCCCGTGCTGCTGGCGACGCTCATGTCTCTCCACAGTGTCGGACTGGCGATCGGTGCGGCGTCGGGCATCCTGGCCACGGCAGCACTCGCCAACCGCGTCGGTACGCCGTCTCGCTCAGCACCGCCATAAGGTGTATGAGCGCGGATCACATAGGATAATATGTATCCAAAGCACATTTTGGGAAGGGTATGCACTGATGCCCCGCAAGAAGCGGCGTAATCTCAGCACCGATGCGAGGTTCTCCGACGTGGTGAACCAGCTTGCTGGCGGTTACCGGACCATCGGCGAGATGGTGTACTCCGTCCTGAAGGAGTCGATCCTCGGCGGTGCCTTCGCGCCCGGTGAGTGGCTCGGGCAGGAGTCCCTCGCCACTGCCATAGGCGTGTCGCGCATTCCGGTCCGCACCGCGTTGCTGCAGCTCGAGGCGGAGGGTCTCGTCACCTTCCATCCACACAAAGGGGCAAAGGTGCGCACGTTGACCGCGGCGCAGATCGACGAGATCTTCCGGTTGCGGACCCTGCTCGAGACCTACGCAGTGCGCCTGGCCATGCCGCGGATCACCCCTGAGCGGCTCGTGCTGCTCCGCGAGCTCGCGGAGCAGCTCGACGAGGAACCCGAGGGCAGGGAGTTCCTCGATGCGAGGATTCGCTTCTATCGGGAACTGTACGACGCCGAGCACAACCCGCGGCTGGTGGAGTTGATCGAGGAACTGCGCAGCAGCATCGGAAGGTATCTGCTCAGCTTCCGCTTGCTGAGCGACCACAAGCACGTGCACTCCGACCTGCTCGACTACGTCGCGAGCGGTGACCTCACCAAGGCGGAGGCGTGGATCTACTCGCACTTGGAAGGCGTCCGCAAGGGCATGGAGGCCATCGCCCTGGACGAGGACGAGGCACCGGTGGGTGACGCAGAGGCGTCCGCCGGGGACAAGATGAACTCGCCCGAAGAGACGAGCGGGGAAGCCGGCTGACGCCGCGACCTGGTTAGCACCATAGCGGTCAGTGCGCCTATAAGATTCCGTAAATTGTAGCCAAAATACTTGACCGTTCCATCGGGGCTTGCGCAGACTGTTCTCGATGGCCTGCCGTGCCGGCCTCGCGCTCTCGCGGCTGGCCATGGTTACAGCCAACCGGCACCAGCATGCTCGGCGAGCAGGAGAGACCGACCAGAGAGGCCGAGGGGTAGTGAGCGACGTGCGACCCGAGCAGCGCAGTGACCACGACCACTCGCACCAGCATGGGGATCCGGCTAGTCCGCGGCGTACGGGCAAGCTGCACTATCACGAGGAAGAAGTCCGGCCCATCGAGGCGACGCCGCTGATCCATCGCCAGCCGCACAAGGACCTCTACGACGACGCGGACCGCAAGCACCCGGGCAGAGACGTGGATCTGCCGTTGCGGACGATCCAGCTGCACATCGGACGACTCGAGCCAGGACAGCAGACCCGCCTGCACAAGCACCACAACGAGGCGGCCATCTACATCATCGAGGGTTCAGGTCACAGCGACGTGCAAGGCGTCAGCTATCCGTGGGAACGCGGTGACTTCCTCTACGTCCCTTCCATGCAGTGGCACACGCACGTCAACTCCGGTGCCGGCCCCGTCCTCTACATGGGCATCACGAACAAGCGGATGTTGGACTGGCTGGGTCTGGACCGCAAGGTCGAGGCAGGCATCCACGTGCCGCAGGAAGAGGTCGAGCGCGAGATCTCCTCAGGCAAGTTCTCCCCCTACTCGCATTACCACATCACGCCTGAGGACGGCGTGCACTTCGGGCCAGAAGGATTCATCACCCACTCGGACTGACGACGTCCGCCCACCCGGAAGGTGAGGGGTCGCCATGGCAAGGGCGGTGACGCGGACCGACGCAACGCACTACGAGGTTCAGCTGCGTCGGCGGAAGGCGATACTCGACGAGGCGCGCCGGCACCGCACGACCGTGGTTCGCGCGTCCGATGTGGTGATGGAGGACATGTCCTCGCGGGGCAGCCGGCGCGGGGTGTACATCGGGGCCGAGAGCCGCCGGCCGGCGAAGGTGCTCGACGCCGCCTTGCACGAGATCCCCGCGGGCGGTCGTACGACGACCCACCGGCATTCCTGGGACGCCATCATGTTCGTGGTCGCGGGCCAGGGATGGACCGAGATCAACGGACGACGTATCCACTGGCGGCCGTGGGACACCGTGTACCTCCCGTCGTGGGCCTGGCACCGGCAGGGCAACGACGACCAGGAGGGACGGGAAGCTCGCTTCCTCACCTGGAGCGTCGCGCCGATGTACGAGTACTTCGGCGTGGCCGTGCTCGAGGACGCGGGCGACGACGTGTCCGCGTTCGGCCCGCCTCCCACGTCGACGCCGCCCACGGGCGACGTCACCGACCCGTACCTGGAGCGGATGCGCCGGCTCTCGTCAGCGCAATGGCGCCCTGAGGCGTACCGGCTGAACACACGCTGGGAGGACGCGACGCCGCGGGTCACCAAGCGCGGCGCGCGCAGCACCTTTCTGGTCGACGAGTCCATCGGCTACCGGACGTCGGGGTTGACCGCGGTGATGCACGAGCTCGCGCCCGGGCTGTGGCAAGCGAAGCACCGGCACGGGGGAGAGGCATACCTCTACGTCGTCAACGGCAACGGACACACCGAGGTCGACGGGGAGTCGTACAGCTGGTCGACAGGGGACCTCGTGGTCGTCGACCACTGGTGCTGGCACCAGCACTTCAACGACGACGAGGAGAAGTCGGCCCGATTGATCCGCGTGCACAACTACGACTCGCTGTACAACATGATGCGCATCCTCCTCGATCCGCTCGATCTACTCGAGGAGTTGCCCGACCTCTCGGACGCGCCGGACCTGAACGACTTCGTCTGGCCAGATCCGATGGAGGGGCGTCCGCCGTGGTGACCGAGGCCGTCCCGGGCTGCCCGCGTTCACCGACAGCCACACCCATTCCACCGCACGGCCGTGCTGCAAGAGCTTTTCCTCGACTTCTCCACTGTCGTGGGCGGACGAGTCGTGCATCGGGCGGAGGATCTGTAGGAGGGAACACGGTGCCATGACAGACATCAGGTTCGGGGTGCGCATCCCCAATTCCGGGCCACTCACGAGCGTGCCGAACATGGTCAAGAGCGCGTACGCGGCCGAGGCCATGGGCTTCAACTCGATCTGGCTGCACGACCACGTGGTGTGGAGCTCCGAGATGCACCGGCACCACATCTCCTCGGGTTCGGCGGAAGCGCTCGCCGATGAGCAGACCGCGGACTTCTTCGAGGCGCTG
>WHTA01000045.1 GCA_009379825.1 Streptosporangiales bacterium | reverse complement strand
CTCACCGCGGCCGGCCGACCGTTTAGGCTGTCCCGTACCGGCCGTTCAAAGGGGAGGTCTCGTGCAGGTCTGGGTCAACACAGGGCTCGTCGACGCCGCGGACGCGCAGCTGTCCGCCTTCGACCACGGGCTGACCGTGGGTGACGGGGTCTTCGAGACGGTCAAAGTGACCGGCAGCGGTTCGTTCGCGCTGACCAGGCACCTGCAGCGGCTGGCCAGGTCGGCCGCCGCCATCGGGCTGCCAGAACCCGACCTCGACCTGACCCGCCGGGCCTGCGAAGCCGTCGTCGAAGCCAACCCGGTGGCCGAGCTCGGCCGGCTCCGGGTGACCTACACCGGCGGAGTCGCACCGCTGGGCTCGGAGCGCGGCGACGACGGCCCGACGCTGCTCGTCGCACTCGCCCCGCAGCCGCTCCCGACGCCCACCGTCGACGTGGTCACCGTGCCGTGGCCACGCAACGAGCGCGGCGCACTCGCCGGCGTCAAGAGCACGTCGTACGCGGAGAACGTGCTGGCCCTCGCGTACGCCAAGGAACGCGGCGGCGCCGAGGCCATCTTCGGCAACCTCGCCGGCAACCTCTGCGAAGGCACGGGCAGCAACGTCTTCGTGGTCATCGACGGCGAGCTGATCACTCCCCCGCTCGCCGCCGGCCCGCTGGCCGGCGTCACCCGCGCCCTGGTCGTCGAGTGGGTCGGCGCCACCGAGAAGGACGTGCCGCTCAGCTCGCTCACGGACGCGGACGAGGCGTTCCTCAGCGGCACCACCAGGGACGTCCAACCGATCCGGGCCGTGGACGGCAACGTGCTCGTGGCGGCACCAGGACCGGTGACCCAGAAGGCTATGGAAGTGTTCCAGGCACACGCCGCTGAGCAGGCCGACCCTTGACCTCGGCCCAGCAGCGCATGCGCGAACGAAACCCTGACGACTCACCGGTCGTTCCAACGGACATGGGCAGCCAACGCACGGAACCGTCCATCGAGGACGCCCAGGTCGACGACGCCGCCGACGACGACGTGGCCGATCGACCGCTGCGCCGCCGCATTGGCGCAGCCGCCGAACGGCTCCGCGCGCGCATCCGCCGCAACAAGGTGCTCAACACGACCTGGCGCGTCACCGTCTTCACCGTCGGAGTCGCCGTCGTCCTCACCGGGCTGGTCATGCTCCTCACGCCGGGCCCCGGCTGGCTCGGCATCGTCCTCGGCTTCGCGATCCTCGCCAGCGAGTTCGTCTGGGCCCGCCACGTCCTGCGCCGCGCCCAGCGCGCCGCGAAGGCGGCCAAGGACAAGGCGATGCACCCGAAGGTGCGCCGCCGCAACCAGATCCTCACCGTCCTCGCAGGTGTCGCCGTCATCGCCGTCTGCACTGGCTACGTCACCCTCTTCGGGCTCACCCTGCCCTGGAACGCGGACATCGCGGACAAGCTGCCCTGGGTCGCGTCCCTGCTCCCCAACCTCTGGCACCCGGTATGACCACCTCCGCACCCCCTGGCTACAGTTAGCACTCAGCGGGCGATTGGCTCAGTGGAAGAGCGCCTCGTTCACACCGAGGAGGTCGCTGGTTCGATCCCAGCATCGCCCACGCGCTGGCCTCCCCTACTCATCTCGCGTTGCTCGATTTCGCGGTGAGCCGGAGTATCTTCCCGGGGGCCGAGCCCCCGGACCCCCACGTTCCCTGGACCTGGTGGAACCGACTTCCCCTGGGGGTGCCTTCGCTTCGCTCGGCACGTACCTGGAGTCCTTGGCTTCGCTTCGCTCGCCACCGGCTGCGCGGGGACAGCGCATCGTGGCACCGAAGCTTTGGGTGCCTTCGCTTCGCTCGGCGGCCGCACCAAGACCCCGGCGGGTGGGCGGCTGGGCTGGGCCTGGGTACACCGGGGGTGACGAGCGCCACACTCGGTACTACGTCCCCCTTGTGCCGGGTCGGGCGTGGCCTGGCGGCCGGCCCGATGCAGCGCACGGGTCTTGCCCGTCACCGGCCGCCCTGCCGTTGACCTGCGACGACACGACACGGCTCCGGTGCCGCATACCGCCCTACGCCCGGCAGGGCGCCTCTCGTCGACCGGGCGTCTGGTTGGGGAGAGAAAGTCGTGGGGCTGCGTTACCTCTGCCGTACTCGGTCGTTCTTCATGGCGAGCGCAGGCTGCGGTACCGCGCCGGCTCGTGGCCTCCCGCCGAGTCAACCCCCCGGGACTCGGCGGGAGGTTTCTTCTGCCCGAGGACCTTCGTCCCAAGCCTCTCCCCTCCCCGCTGTCGGTGGAATTTCGCGCTCCGAGGCGACGTTCCAGATAGAGCAACGGGGACTACGAGAACCGAGAGAAGGACTTGAGGTGGCAACGACCGAGCTGACCGAAGCCAACTTCAGCGATGTCGTCGACGACAACGAGATCGTGCTCGTCGACTTCTGGGCCGCCTGGTGCGGTCCGTGCCGCGCCTTCGGGCCGGTGTTCGAGCGGGCGTCAGAACGACACCCGGACATCACGTTCGGCAAGGTCGACACCGATGCCGAGATCGCGCTCGCCCAGGCGCACGACATCCGCTCCATCCCGACCCTGATGATCATCCGCGACGGAGTCATCGTGTACGCGAGGCCGGGAGCGCTGCCGGAGCAGAGCCTGGAGGAGCTCATCCAGAAGACGCGCGACCTCGACATGCAACAGGTCCACGACGAGGTGGCCAAGCAAGCCAGCTGACCCAGCTTCCCCTCGAAGCGCCTGCCGAAAACAAGCCGGCGGGCGCTTCGTCATGTTCGCTGTTGACACCCCTAGACACCGCAGGCATGATCCTTGGGCAGAGGTCAGGTCACTGACCACTTACTCGTGCTACAGCCCGTGTCGGGGAGCGCCACATGCCAACGACCAGCCATCGGCGATTCCGCACTCTCACTGCCGCACTCGGACTCGTGCTCGTCCTGTCGACCGCCGCGTGCGGCGGTTCGGGCGAGTCCGGCGGCAAGACCACCATCACGTTCGCCAACTGGGCCTACGCGGAGGACGCGACCCAGGCAGGCATCAAGGATCTGGTGGAGAAGTTCGAGAAGGACAACCCGGACGTCAAGGTGAAGATGGAAGCGATCTCCTTCACCGACATAGCTCACAAAGTGCTGCTCGAAGCACGCTCGGGGAACGCACCGGACGTCACCCAGATCGCGGGCAACGACCTCTTCAGCCTCTCCGAGGCGAACCTGCTCGAACCGCTCGACGAGCACATGAGCGACGAGTACCGCAAGTCCATCATCCCGGCCGAGTTGAAGCTGGGCCAGATCGGCGGCGAACAGGTCGCCGCGCCGTGGACGGTCACCCCGTTCGGGTTCTGGTACAACAAGAAGCTCATGAAGCAGGCCGGCCTCGACCCGAACAAGCCGCCGGCCACCATGGACGACCTGCTCGACGCGATGAAGACGGTCAAGCAGAAGCTGCCTGGCGTGACCCCCATCGGTATGGACGCGACGAACCGGTCCTTCGGCCTCGACTCGTGCTGGTCGTTCATGAAGACCTTCGGCGGCGAGCCGTTCACCGACAAGAAGGCCACCGCGTCCTCGGACGGGATGGAGCAGTACCTCGAGTTCATGCGCACGGTCGGGCAGAACAAGTACACGCAGCTCAACAAGAAGATCGGCGACTTCCGCCCGATCGCCGCCGAGAACAAGCTCGCCTTCATGTGGGACGGCCCTTACCTGCAGACGGTCGTCGAGCAGACCGCCAAGATGAGCAGCGAGGAGTTCTACAAGACCTGGGGTGTGACGACGCTGCCTGAGGGCCCGGCGGGTGAGGCGTACTCCGCGCCGACCGACCACCAGCTCGCCGTCCTGAAGTCGAGCGAGAACAAGGAAGCCGCCTGGAAGTTCGTGGAGTACCTGTCCACCTCGCAGGAGGGCATGAAGTACATCATGACCACGGGCTCCTCGGTGCCGGCCGTGGCGGAGCCCGGTGGCGCCGCCGCGAAGCTCTCCGACACGCCCGTATTCGACGCGTTCCGCGACGACCTCGTCCCGACGGTGAGCAGGCCCGCCTGGGGTCCCGGTTACGGCAAGGCGTACTCGCCGGTGATGGCCGGCGTGCAGAGCGCCATGACGACCGACAAGCCGATCGCTGACATCACCGGGTCGATGCAGAAGCAAGTGGAGTCCGCGCTTCGATGACGGCGAGCACCGCGGTACGTCGCCGGCCAGCGGGAGTCGGGCGCCGCCTGCGCCGCTGGCTGGACTGGATGGCGATACCGACCATCGTCATCCTCGCGGTGGTCATCGCCTACCCGATCATCGAGGCGATCCGGGTCTCGTTCTTCGACTACAACCTGCTCGCCGGTGAGGCCGGCGCCGAGTTCAACGGCATCGAGAACTACAGCAAGCTGGCCACCGACCCGGTCTTCTGGGAGTCGCTGAAGAACACCGTCATCTTCACCGGCGGCTCGGTCGTCGGCGGCGGAATGCTCGGGCTCGTCATGGCGTTGGCCACGGAGAACCTCGGCGGTGCCTGGCGCTGGTTGCGCGGTGTGTTGCTCACGCCGTGGGCGATCCCCGTGATCGTGGTGTCGTTCCTGTTCCGCTACGTCTTCGACCAGGACAGCGGCATCCTGAACGCGCTGCTCGCCAGGGTCGGCGTCGCCGACGCCGTACCGTGGCTGACGGCGCCCGAGTGGGCGCTCGCCTCGGTCACCGCGGCGAACATCTGGTCGCAGGCACCGTTCTTCCTGCTGATCTTCACCGCCGCACTCGGCTCGGTGCCGACCGAGGTCATCGAGGCGGCCCGCATCGACCGGGCCAGCGTGTGGTCGATGATCGTGCAGATCAAGCTGTCCTACCTGCGTGGGGCCGCTCTGGTCGGCGCGCTCATCATGACCATCCAGAACTTCAACAACTTCCCGTTGATCTGGTCGATGACCGAGGGCGGACCTGCGTACAGCACCACCACCCTGCTCATCTACGTCTACCGGCTCGCGTTCACCACCTACGACCTCGGCTACGCCTCCGCGATCGGCGTGATCTGGCTCGTCCTGCTGTTGTTCCTCGCCGGCCTGTTCGTCCGCACCTTGCGAGGGGACCGCGCATGAAGACTGCGAACAGGTTGCTACGGCGGACACCCGCAGGCGTCATCATCGCCATCGCCCTGGTGATCACGCTGGCGCCCGTCTACTGGATGCTCTCCACGTCGTTCAAGAGCCCGCAGGAAGCCACCGCGCAGAACCCCACGCTGTGGCCGCACGAGTTCGGGCTCGCCAACTACGAGAAGCTGTTCGGCGGCACCCTGCCGTTCAGCAACTTCCTGGTCAACAGCATCGTCACGTCGCTCATCGCGGCCGTCGCGTCGGTCGCGATCGCCACGCTGGCCGGCTACAGCTTCTCCCGCGGTCGGTACCGGCTGCGCGGCGCGGTGAGCGTGCTCGTCCTCGCGACGCAGATGCTGCCGCTCGTGGTGCTGATCGGCCCGCTCTACCTGCTGCTGCTGAAGCTGCACCTGCTCAACACGTTCCTCGGCCTGATCCTCGGCTACACCTCGTTCACGCTCCCCTTCGCCGCCTGGATGATGAAGGGCTTCATCGACGCGATCCCGACGGAGATCGAGGAGGCTGCAAAGGTCGACGGTTACTCGCGGTTCGGCATCCTCGTCCGCGTCGTCGTGCCCATGACGATTCCCGGACTGGTCAGCACGATGGTCTTCGTCTTCATGAACGCCTGGAACAACCTGCTCTACCCGCTGACGCTGATGAGCACGAACACCAAGCTCACCCTGCCGCCGGGCTTGCTGCAGAGCTTCACCGGGCAGTTCAAGACCGACTGGGGCGGCATGATGGCGGCGGCCTGCATCACCAGCATCCCGCTGATCATCGCGTTCTTCGCCGTACAGCGGTCCATGGTGCGGGGCATGACGGCAGGAGCACTGGCAGGCACATGAGCACGCCCACACCGAGGTTCCACGACCGGGTCGCCGTGGTCACCGGCGCCGCCGCCGGCATCGGCCGTGCCATCGCGCACCAGCTGGCCGCGGACGGGGCGACCGTCGTCGTCGTGGACAGGGACGCCGATAGTGCAGCGACCGTCGCCGCCGAGCTGGCCGCGTACGGCACCGAGGCGCAGGTACGTACGGTCGACCTGGCCGACCGAGCTGCACGTGCCGGTCTCGTACCGGACGTCGCGGCGGCGCTCGGTCGCGTGGACGTCCTGGTGAACAACGCCGCGGCGCTCGGTGCCCGGCTGGAGCTCGCCGCGCTGGACGAGGACGACTGGGCGACGGTCATCGACACCAACCTCACGGCGACCGCGTTCCTCAGCAAGGACGCCGCGCTCGACATGGGGCGCAGGGGCGCAGGGGTGATCGTCAACCTCGCGAGCCTGCAGGCGGAGCTGCCGCTGCCCGCCCACATCGCGTACGTCGCGAGCAAGGGCGGGATCGCCGCGCTCACCCGGGCGCTGGCCGTCGAGCTCGCGCACACCGGTATCAGGGTGAACGCGGTCGTGCCCGGCATGATCGGCTCCCCCGGCCTCACCGAGGAGTTCGCCCACACGGCCGCCACCTCGGCCGCCGCGTCGGCGCCGGCACCGAACCTCGTCGGCCGGCTCGGCACCCCGGACGAGGTCGCGGGCGTCGTCGCGTACCTCGCCTCCGACGACGCCGCGTACGTCACCGGCGCCCTCTGGGAGGTCGACGGCGGCCGCCGGCTGAGCCGGCAACCCGACCCACTGCTGGCCGACAGGCAACCGGCACCTCACGGCAAGGACTGACGATGGCGCCCATCTCGCTGCGCGGAGTAGAGAAGCGATTCGGTGAGGTCACCGCGTTGGCGCGGTGTGACCTGGAGATCGACGACCACGAGTTCCTCGTGCTCGTCGGGCCGTCCGGCTCAGGCAAGACCACGCTGCTGCGCATCATCGCCGGTCTGGAGGAGGCCACCGCAGGCGAGACCTGGTTCGGCGAGTCGCAGGTCGACGACCTGGACGTCGGCGACCGCGACATCGCCATGGTGTTCCAGAACTACGGGCTCTACCCGCACATGTCCGTCTACGGCAACATGGCGTTCGGCCTGCGCAGGCGCAAGCTCACCCGGGAGGCCATCGAGGAGAAGGTGCGGGCGACGGCGAAGCTGCTCGGCATCGACGCGCTGCTCGACCGCAAGCCGAAACAGCTCTCCGGTGGTCAGCGGCAACGCGTCGCGCTGGGCCGTGCGATCGTCCGCGACCCGGCCGTCTTCCTGCTCGACGAGCCGTTGTCCAACCTGGACGCGCACCTGCGAGTGCAGATGCGCGCGGAGATCCTCAGCGTGCACCGCGCCGTCACCGCGACCGCCGTCTACGTCACCCACGACCAGATCGAGGCCATGACGATGGGCGACCGGATCGCCGTGATGAACCACGGCGAGATCCAGCAGGTCGGCACCCCGGACGAGTTGTACGACCGGCCTGTCAACCGCTTCGTCGCTGGCTTCATCGGCACTCCCGCGATGGGGTTCCTCGAGGTCGAACGCGACCCGCAGGCGTCCGCTCTCCGCAGCGACCAGGTGTCGCTTGCGCTGACCGACGAGCAGGCCGCAGCGCTGCCCGCGGACACGAGCTCGTTCGTCGCCGGGATCAGGCCGGAGCACCTGCGGCTCGACCGCGACCAGCCGGACGGCTCGACGGTCACCGGCAGGGTCAGCATCGTGGAGCCGCTCGGCTCGGAGCAGCACGTGGTGGTCGACGTCGCCGGTCAGCTCGTCACCGCCAGGTTGCCACGTGAGGATAAGGTCGAACCGGAGGCGACGGTGACGTTCACCGTTCCCGCCGGCCGCTTCCATGTCTTCGACGTCGACACAGGGATCGCCTACCGATGAGCTGCACACTAGACGGCGCTACCGTCGCCCTCCTGACCCCGCTGGACGAGAACGCGAACATCGACGAGGCGGCCCTCGACCGGCTGCTGCGCCGGGTGCTCGACGGTGGTGTCACGGGGATCAGTCCCACCGGCTCGACCGGCGAAGGTGCCAGGCTGTCGCGTGCACAGCGGCTGGAGATGACCCGTCTGGTACGGAAGCTCGTGCCCGAGACGACGCCGGTGATCCCCGGCCTGCCGCTCACCTCGATCGCCGAAGGTGCCGAGGAGCTCGCGCAGCAGGCCGACCAGGGCGCGTCCGGTGCCCTCGTCGCGCCGCCGTACTACTACCCGCTCTCCGACGAGGAGGCCCGCCGGCTGTACCTCGACCTGGCCGACCGCGCGGCCCTGCCGCTCGTGCTCTACAACATCCCGGTGTTCACCAAGGTCAAGTTCGCGCCGACCGTCGTGGCCGAGCTCGCCGAGCACCCGAACATCGTCGGCATAAAGGACTCCAGTCGCGACATCGAGTACTTCCAGGAGCTCGCCGGCAGGACCGAGAACAGCGACTTCTCCGTCATCACCGGCTCGGACACGTTCTTCATCGCCTGCCTGCTCGCCGGCGGCGTCGGCACCATCGCCGCCAGTGCGAACCTGGTGCCGCAGCTGCCCGCCGGCATCTACCGCGCCGTGCAGGACGGCGACATCGAGAAGGCCAGCCAGCTCGAACGCGACCTCAGGCGGGTCATCCATATCTGCCGGGTCGGTAACCTGCCGGCGGCGTGGAAGGCGGCACTCGCCCACCTCGACGTGATCCAGCCGTACCTCGCGGCACCCGCCGCACCGCTGCCCGCCGTGCTGCGCGAGGAGCTCGTCCGGGAACTGACCGCCGCCGGCGTCTCCTGACCGCGATGGACCTCTCCGGCATGCGTATCGCCGCGATCGAGTCGTTCCGGGTGCCGCCGCGCTGGATCCTCGTACGGGTCGCCACCGACGACGGCGTCGACGGCTGGGGTGAGGCGATCGTGCCGAAACGCGCGAACGCCGTCGTCGGAGCCGTCGCGGACCTCGCCGCCAACCTGGTCGGCGAGCCCGCCGCCAGGGTCGAGGACCTGTGGCAGCGGATGCGGCGCGACGGCTTCTTCCGCGACGGCCCGGTGCTCGCAACCGCGAGCGCGGCGATCGAGCAGGCGCTGTGGGACGTCAAGGGCCGCGCCTGCGGGCTGCCCGTACACGAGTTCCTCGGCGGCCTGGTACGCGACACGGTGCCGCTGTACGCGTGGATCGGCGGCGACCGGCCGGACGACGTCGTCGACCAGGCGAAGGCGCGTGTCGAGCAGGGGTTCGGCGCGGTGAAGATGAACGCCACCGCCGAGCTCGACTACCTCGACGACCACGCCAAGGTCGACGCGGTGGTGGCACGGGTCGCCGCGCTGCGCGATGCGTTCGGCTCGACGCTGCGGGTGGCGGTGGACTTCCACGGCCGCGCCCACCGCGCGATGGCCAGGGCGTTGCTGGCCGAGCTCGACCAGTTCGACCTGATGTGGGTGGAGGAGCCGCTCGCGCCCGGGCACGAGGACACGCTCGCCGAGGTCGCGCGGGTGGCGCGTCGCACGCCGATCGCCACCGGCGAGCGGCTCACGTCGCGCGCCGAGTTCGCCCGCCTGCTCGAGCACCGGGTGGTCGACGTGGTGCAGCCGGACGTCTCGTTCACCGGGCTGTTCGAGCTGGAGAAGATCTGCCGGCTCGCGGAGGCGTACGACGTGGCCGTCGCGCCGCACTGCCCGAACGGGCCGGTGTCGCTCGCCGCGTCGCTGCAGGTGGACCTCTGCGCCGGCAACGTGGTCATCCAGGAGCAGAGCCTCGGCCTGCACTACAACCGCGGTTATGCCGGCCTGCCGCCGGCGGAGATGCACGACTACCTCGTCGACCCGGCGCCGCTCACCCCGCAGGGCGGGCAGCTGCGCCCGCCGAGCGGGCCTGGGCTCGGCATCGACGTCGACGAGCAGGTCGTGCGGGACCGCGGCGGGGCGTGGCAGCTGCCGGACCCGAACTGGCGCACCGCGGACGGCCGCTACGCCGAGTGGTGAGACGCTGAGGTCGGACGCCGTCCGGGAGACCTGCCCGGGCAGGCACCCTGGCACGCGTCACGACGGGAGACACAGGTTGTCCAGCGGGTTCCCACCCCAGCACAGCGGCCCCGGCTATCCGCAGGGGCAGTACACTCCGCCGCCACCACCGCAGCAACAGCCGCCGGCGGCGTACGGGCCACCGCCGATGCCGCCGGGCCCGGGTGCCGTCGACTCCGGCAGGGTCTCGCGTTGACCGGGCTGCTGCTCGGCATCGGCGGTGTGCTGGCCGCCCTGGTCGGTCTCGTGCTGCGCGGCGGGATGATCACCTCGGCAGGCGCGTTCCTCAGCTTCGCCATCGGCGCGACGGCCGCCGGCCTCGGCATCAGCGCGCGGAAGCGGGCGAGAGCCGCCATCGCCACCGGCTTCGTCAGCGTCGGCCTCGCCATCCTGCTGGCGATCCTCATGGTCGTCGCGCTGCTGATCGTAACGCTGGACTGACCACCCACCTCGGGAGTCGTGCGCATCGCCCGACATCGCCGACGACGACTTCCCGAAGATCGACAACGAGACGTCAGCCCTCCTGATGGTGCGGGCTTGGTCACGGTCGCTTCAGTGTCGCCGCCGTGATCGAGCCCGGCCGCGGCCCGGCTACCGGCTGCGCTTGCGCCGGACGAGGAACCACACCAGCGCCGCGCCGACGGCGGCACCGCCGGCGAGCAGCGGCACCCGGTACCGCGACATGGCGCCGGACAGGCCGGTCACCTCGAGCAGGTCGAGCGCCTCGGCGGACGGCCGCTGGCCGGCCTCGTCGTACATCGCCTGCGGGGTGCTCGCCGGCGAGGGCTCGGACTCCCCGGAGGTGGCCGCCGGCGCAGCGGCGCCGGCCTTGTCGTCCTCCTGCAGCTCCGCCGCGAGGTTGTCGGCGAACTGGCCGATCAGCTTGCCGCCGACGTCCTGCAGCATGCCGCGGCCGAACTGCGCCGGCCGCCCGGTGACGGTGAGGTCGGTGAGCACCTTCACCGCGGTGCTCGAGCCGCCGTCGGCCGGTTCGAGCGTCGCCGTGACGGACGCCTTCGCCGTGCCGGAACCGCGGTTCTCCTTGCCCGCCGCCTCGATCACGACCCGGCGCGCGGCCTCGTCCTTCTCCGCGAAGCGCGCCTCGCCCGCGTACGTCATGGAGATCGGGCCGACCTTGACCTTCACGGTGCCGGTGAACTCGTCACCGCGGACGTCGAGCACGGTGGCACCCGGCATGCACGGTCCGATCCGCTCGACATCGAGCAGGACCTGCCACGCCTCGGCCACGGAAACGGGCACCGCGAACTCGTGTTCGAGCTCCATCGACTTCCACCCTCCAGAAGATCTGGTGCCCGACGGTAGGCGTCGGGCACCGATCCCGATGTCTAGCGCCACGGATACCCCGCGAACCTACCAGGTCAAACCGTGGCGGCAGGTGAAGGCCATCACATCCCTGCCGCGGCCTGCACCGCCCTCCTCGTGAGCACCCGAGCCAGGTGCTGTCGGTACTCCACCGACGCGTTCAGGTCGGCACTCGGGCTGGTCCCCTCGCTGGCCAGGTCGGCGGCGTCGCCGAGACCGACGGCCGATGAACCTGCGAGTGCCTCCTCGACGGCCGTGCACCGCACCGGCACCGAGCCCATGTTCGTCAGCGCCACCTTGGCCTCGGCGACCGACCCGTTGCTGCGCCGCACCGCGGCCGCGACCCCCACGATGGCCCATGCCTGCGCCGTGCGGTGGAACTTCTCGTACCGCACGCCCCAGCCGGGCAGCTTCGGTACCCGCACGGCCGTGAGCACTTCGTCCGGCTCGAGCACCGTGGTGAGGTAGTCGACGAAGAACTCGCTCGCCGGCACCGTACGCCGGCCGCTGGGGCCGGCGACGGTCATCTCGGCGTCCAGCGCGAGGGCGACCGCCGGCAGGTCACCGGCAGGGTCCGCGTGCGCCAGCGAGCCGCCGAGGGTGCCGAGGTTGCGCACCTGCCGGTCCCCCACGGTCTCCGCCGCGGCCGCAAGCAGCGGCGCGTGCTCCTGGACGAGCCCGTCGGCGACCATGTCGTGGTGCGTGGTCATCGCGCCGATGACGAGAGCGTCGCCGTCGTCGCGCACGCCGCGCAGCTCCTCGACCCCGTTGAGGTCGATCAACGCGGTGGGCGCCGCCAGCCGGAACCGCAGCACCGGCACCAGGCTCTGCCCGCCGCCGAGGACCTTCGCGTCCTCCCCGGCGTCGCGCAGAGCCGACACGGCCTCGTCCACCGAGGACGGGCGCACGTAGTCGAACGTCGCGGGAATCATGCCGCACCACCCTTCGCGTCCTGGATCGCGCGCCACACCCGTTCCGGCGAGCACGGCATCCGCACGTCGTTGATGCCCATCGGCCGCAGCGCGTCGACGACCGCGTTCACCACCGCGGGCGTGGACGCGATGGTGCCGGCCTCGCCGACCCCCTTCACGCCCAGCGGGTTCGTGGTCGCCGGCGTCTCCGTCCGCTCGGTCACGAACGACGGCAGGTCGGCCGCGCTCGGCGGCGTGTAGTCGACGAACGTGCCGGTCTGCAGGTTGCCGTCCGCGTCGTAGATGGCCTCCTCGAACAGGGCCTGCGCGATGCCCTGGGCGAGCCCGCCGTGCACCTGGCCGTCCACGATCAACGGGTTCACGACCTTGCCCACGTCGTCCACGCAGACGTACGACCTGATCTTCACCTCACCGGTCTCGGTGTCCACCTCGGTCGCGCACAGGTGCGTGCCGTGCGGGTAGGAGAAGTTCTCCGGGTCGTACGTGGCGTCGGAGTCCAGGCTCGCCTCCATGCCGTCCGGCAGGTCGTGCGCGGCGAACGTCGCGAGCGCGATCTCCTGGATGGTCTTCTCGGTGCCTGGGCTCCCCTTCACCCGGAACGAGCCCTCGCCGAACTCGACGTCGTCCACGCTGCACTCGAGCATGTGTGCGGCGACCTTCTTGGCCTTCTCGACGACCTTCCCGCAGGCATTGACCACCGCGACCCCGCCGACGGTCAGCGACCTGGAGCCGTAGGTGTCCATGCCCTTGACCGCGGTACGGGTGTCGCCGTGCAGCACCTCGACGTCGTCGAACGGCACCCCGAGCTGGTCGGAGACGATCTGGCTCCACGCGGTGTCGTGGCCCTGCCCGTGCGGCGACGAGCCGGTGACCACTTCCACCTTGCCGGACGGCAGCATCCGGATGCTCGCGTGCTCCCAGCCGCCGGCGCCGTACGACAGGCTGCCGAGTACCCGCGACGGCGCGAGGCCGCACATCTCCGTGTACGTGGAGATGCCGATGCCGAGCTGCACCGGGTCGTTGTTCTCCCTGCGCTGGTCCTGCTCCCTGCGCAGGTCGTCGTAGCCGAACAGCTGCATGGCCTTGTCGGTGGCCGCCTCGTAGTTGCCTGAGTCGTAGGTGAGACCGGCAACCGTGGTGAACGGGAACTCCTCGTGCGAGATCCAGTTCTTCCTGCGTACCTCCATCGGGTCCATGCCGAGCTCGGCGGCGAGCTCGTCCATCATCCGCTCGACGGCGAACGTCGCCTCCGGCCGGCCGGCGCCGCGGTACGCGTCCGTCCACGCGGTGTTCGTGAACACGCCGGTGCACTCGAACCGGTACGCGGGGATCTTGTAGATCGCGTTGAACATGAACGCGCCGAGGATCGGTACGCCGGGCGTCACCAGGCCGAGGTACGCACCCATGTTCGCGATCAGGTTCACCTTGAAGCCGGTGATCGTGCCGTCGCGGCGGGCGGAGAGGTCGAGCTGCTGGATCTGGTCCCTGCCGTGGTGTGCGGCGGACAGGCTCTCGCTCCTGGTCTCCGTGTACTTCAGCGGCTTGCCTACCCGGCGCGCGGCGAGCAGGGCGATGACCTCCTCTGGCGTCACCTGGAGCTTGCCGCCGAACCCACCGCCGACGTCCGGGGCGACGACCCGCAGCTTGTGTTCCGGCGTGCCGGTGACCAGCGAGAGCATCAACCGCAGGATGTGCGGGATCTGGGTCGCCGACCACATGGTGAACTGCCCGCCCGTCGGGTCCACCACGACGCTGCGGGGCTCCATGAACGCGGGGATCAGCCGCTGCTGGATGTAGCGCCTGCTGACGGTGACCTCGGCGTCTGCGAGCGCCTTGTCCACCGCGCCGCCGGTGCCCGCCTCACCGGAGTCGAGCACCCAGGTGAACGACTTGTTCGTCCCCGCGCTCCCGTGCACGAGGTCGCTGCCGTCGGCCAGTGCGGCGTCCATGTCCATCACGGCCGGCAGCGGGTCGTAGTCGATCTCGATCGCTTCGAGCGCGTCCACGGCGCTCGCCCGGTCGCGTGCGACGACGACGGCGACCGCCTCGCCGGCGAACCGCACCTCGTCGACCGCGAGTGCCGGGTGGTCCGGGTGCACCATGTCCGGGGTGACCGGCCACGCGCACGGCAGGCTGCCCTGCTCGCCGGCGAGGTCCTGGCCGGAGAGCGCGGCCACCACACCGGGCTGCTGGCTGGCCGCGGTCGTGTCGACGCGGGTGATGCGCGCACGTGCCATCGGGCTGCGCAGGATCGCCATGTGCAGCATGCCCGGCAGCGCGATGTTGTCCGTCCACTGGGTCTGGCCGGTGACCAGCCGCGCGTCTTCCTTACGTAGCCTCGCGGCACCGACCTCACCGGACGGACGCTCTGACACCGCTGTCATGACGGCACCTCCTCCGTCGAGCCGGCACGCTGGCCGCGCAGCTCGGCGGCCGCCGACTCCACCGCTTTGACGATGTTCTGGTATCCGGTGCACCGGCAGAGGTTGCCTTCCAGACCCTCCCTGATCTCCGTCTCGCTGGGATCCGGGTTCTCGGCGAGCAGGTCGCACGCGGCCATCATCATCCCTGGCGTACAGAACCCGCACTGGAGCGCGTGCTTCTCGTGGAACGCCCGCTGCATCGGGTGCAGCTCGCCGTCGGTGCCGGTCGGCGCCAGGCCCTCGACGGTTGTGACCACACGGCCGTCTGCTTGGACGGCCAGCACGGAACAGCTCTTCACACCCTTGCCGTCGAGCAGCACGGTACAGGCGCCGCAGTTGCTGGTGTCGCAGCCGACCACGGTGCCGACCTTGCCCAGCTGCTCGCGTAGGTGATGGACCAAGAGCGTTCGAGGTTCGACGTCGTCGTCGTACCGAACCCCGTCGACAGTGACGCTGATGCGGGTCATAACCCCTCCTGTGCGGTGGGTCACATTGATCACCACCGAGTCAAGACCCGTACGGCCGCAAATGCAAGGGTGGAGATTTCAGATGGTCATCGAAATTCGGCGACCGCGTCAGCGCTGCCGGATCGCCTCGACCAGCTCCTCGAGCGCAGCGAGGCTGTGCCCTGCGACGAACTCGTCCACGTGCGGCAGCGCCGCCACCATGCCCGCCGTCAACGGTGCGAACCCGACGCGGCCCTTGTGCGGGTTCACCCAGATCACCCGACGCGCGAGCCTGGACAGCCGGCCCATCTGCTCGCCGAGCAACGTGGCGTCGCCGCGCTCCCAGCCGTCGCTGAACACTACGACGATGGCCTGCCGCGCGGTGCCGCGCTGCCCCCACCGGTCGAGGAACGCCTTCAGCGCCTCGCCGAGCCTGGTGCCGCCACTCCAGTCGGGGATCGCCTCGGCGCTGGCGGCGAGCGCCTGGTCCGGGTCGCGCAGCTGCAGCTCGTGGCTCACCCTGGTCAGCCTGGTGCCGACGGTGAACACCTCGGTGCTCGCCGGCCGCCGCCGCACCGCAGCGTGCGCGAACCGCAGCAGCGCATCCGCGTACGGCCGCATCGAACCGGACACGTCGACGAGCAGCACCAGCCGCCGCGGCTTGCGCCCCTGCGTGCGGTGCGCGAGCACGGCCACCTCGCCGCCGGTGCGCAGCATCCGGCGCACCGTCCGCGCCACGTCCACCTGCCCGCGGTGCGCGCGCCGCAGCCGCCGCGAGACGCGGGTGGGCGCGATCGGCCAGACCAGTGTGAGCAGCCGGCGCAGCTCGGCCCGCTCCGCGGCGGACAGCTGGGTCACGTCGCGGTGCCTGAGCACCTCGGTGCTGCTCGCCGTGGTGACCTGCTCGCTGCCGGTCTCCTCACCCTCGGCCTGCTCGCCGTCGGCCTGCAGCAGGTACGTGGTGCGCGGGGTACTCGGCCGGGTGCGGCCGGCGTGCTCAGGCGGGTCCTCACCGAAGTACGCGGCGAACGCCCGGTCGTACGTGGGCAGGTCGTCCGGCTCACCGCAGAGCGTCAACCGGCCGGCCCAGTAGACCTCCTGCGGCACCGTGACGTCGACCTCGTCGGTGGCCTCGAGGAACGTCTGCACGCGTTCCGGCGACGCGTCCACACCCGCGTGGCGCAGCAGCCGGGCGAAGCCGAGGAGCACCTCGGTGGCGTCGCGCAGGCCGCTCTCGGTCACGAGGAGACCTCCCGCGTTCGCATGGCAGCGAGAACGAAGCGCGGGAAGTCGACGGGGTGCACGGTCATTCCGGCACGCCGATGAGGGCGCCGAGCGAGTACTCCTTCACCCGGTCGCCGTCCTCGCGGTACTTCAACACCGCGCCGAGCGTCACGGCCGCGAGGTCGGGGTGCAGCTCCCTGGCGCCGAGCGCGTGCAGTGCACCGGCCCAGTCGATCGCCTCCGCGACACCGGGCGGCTTGACCAGCTCGAGCTCCCGCAGCCGCCTGGTGGCCTGCGCGACCTGCTCCGCGAGCCGCTCGGTGACGTCCGGCAGCCGGGCGCGGAGGATGGCGACCTCGCGCTCGTAGCTCGGGTGTTCCACCCAGTGGTACAGGCACCTGCGCTTCAGCGCGTCGTGCACCTCCCGGGTGCGGTTCGAGGTCAGCACCACCACCGGCGGGTGCGCAGCCTCGATCCGGCCGAGCTCCGGCACCGAGATGGCCGACTCGGAAAGCACCTCGAGCAGGAACGCCTCGAACTCGTCGTCCGCACGGTCCACCTCGTCGACCAGCAGCACGCTCGGGGCACGTTCGATGGCCTGCAGCAACGGGCGCGCGATGAGGAACTTCCGGTCGTACAGGCTCGCCTCGAGTTCGTCAGCGTCGACCTGCTCGCCGCTGACGCTGGCCGCGGCCTCGATCGCCCTGACGTGCAGCAGCTGGCGCGGGAAGTCCCAGTCGTACAGCGCCTGGCTGGCGTCGAGTCCCTCGTAGCACTGCAGCCTGGTGAGGTGCGCACCGAGCACGGTGGCGACCGCCTCCGCAAGCGAGGTCTTGCCCACGCCCGCGTCGCCTTCGAGGAACAACGGCCGCCGCAACCGGTACGCCAGCCACGCCGCCGTCGCCAGCCCCTCGTCGGCCAGGTAGCCGGTGTCGGCCAGCGCGGCCGTCAGTTCTTTTGGCGACTCCGCCTTCGGTGACTCCGTCACGGTCCCACCGTCCCGCTAGATTCGCATCTGCTCTCCCGTGACCCTATCGCTGGTCGGCGGTAATCGAACTCAGACCGTTGACATCGACAGGCAGTTTCGTGCATTGTGCCTTGACAACAGAGGTCTGACCATACTCGTGAGCACGGGGTTGAGGGGCTCGCCCAGATGGCCGCAGCAACGACGCGCGGACCGGCCGCGAACACGCCAGAACGGCGCCGGCTGCGCGAGTCCTGGGCCTTGCTCCTGCCCGCGGTCATCATCTCGCTGGCGCTCGTGGTCTTCCCGATCCTCTACGCCACCGGCCTCGCGCTGTCTCCCCCGGACGCCACCGACATCGCGTTCGACCAGCTCACCGTGGAAACCTTCCGCACGGTCTTCACCGACCCCGTCTTCTGGTCGTCGGTGTGGGTGACGATGCTCATCTACGTCGGCTCGCTCATCCCTCAGCTCATCCTCGGCACCCTCATCGGCTACGTGCTCAGCCGGCACGTCCCTGGTGGCCGAATCCTGCAGACGCTCACCCTGGTGCCGTCGCTGACGGCGTCGGTCGTCGTCGGACTGGTCTGGCTGCTGCTCTACGACCCGTCGCTCGGCATCCTGAACTACCTGCTCGAGGTAGTCGGCATCCCGCGGCAGGACTGGCTCGGCGATCCGGACAAGGTGGTCTGGTCGCTGATCCTCATCGAGATCTGGCAGTGGACGCCACTGGTCGCCCTGATCGTCAACGCGGGCATCAGGAACCTGCCGAGCGAGCCGTTCGAGGCCGCCAGGGTCGACGGCGCGCGCTGGTGGCAGACCGGCTGGCACATCGGCCTGCCGCTGCTGCGCCCGGTGCTGACGGTCGTCGCGCTGCTGCGCACGGTCGACCTGGTGCGGTACTTCGACACCGGCTACATCATGACCCAGGGCGGCCCGCTCAATGCCTCGACGACGATGAACATCTACGCGTACCGCAATGCGTTCGCGGAGCTCCGCCTCGCGCCGGGCAGCGCGGCGCAGCTGGCCCTGTTCGCTCTCGTGCTGCTGCTCGCCGGACTCTTCACCTGGCTGAGGAGGCGCAGTGAACTCGAGTCGTAGCCGCACCCTCGGCATGCTCGGCACGTACGTCGCGTACGTGGTGATCCTGGTGGTCTTTCTCGGGCCGGTCGCGTTCATGTTCTGGGGCAGCCTGCACCGCTCCGGGCAGATCGCCAGCTCGCCGCCGGACTTCACGGCCGCTGCCACGTTCGACAACTACGTCAAGCTGTTCCAGAACATGGACTTCGGTCGCTACCTGGTGAACAGCATCGTGATCTCCGGCGGTGCCACACTGATCGGCCTCGCCGCCGGCGCGTGCGCCGCGTACTGCATCGCACGTCTCGGCCTGCGCCTGCTCTCGCTCGTGACCCTGGTCGCCCGGATGGCGCCCGGGGTGCTGTTCCTCATCCCGCTGCGGGTGGTGGCGATCAAGTTCGGCGCGCTCGAGTCGGTGCCGCTGAACTACATCCTGCTCATCCTCGTGCACCTCATCATCACCCTGCCGCTGTGCGTCTGGCTGCTGCTGCCGTTCTTCGAAGGCATCCCGACCTCCATCCAGGAGGCCGCCGAGATCGACGGCTGTAACCTGCGCAGGACCTTCTGGGTCATCGCGCTGCCGATGGTGAAGCCCGGCCTCGCCGTGGCGGGCGTGATCTCGTTCATCTTCTCCTGGAACTACTTCCTCTTCGCGCTCGCGCTGGCGAACGTGAACACGTTGCCGATGACGGTCATCGCCTTCAACTTCATCGGCATCGGCCAGTACGACTGGGGCGGACTGATGGCCGCCGCCGTCATCATCGCGGCGCCGACGACGCTCTTGACCCTGTTCGCGCAGCGGTTCCTCGTACGAGGGCTCGCCGGTGGGGCGGTGAAGTGACCGATGGCAACCACGTTCCTTGACGACGACGGCAGCCGGATGCTCGCCGCCACGTTCCCCGGTGACTCCACGGTCGCGCTTCGGTGGCACGACGTGCCGACACCAGACGCCGGCCAGGTGCTGCTGCGAACGGCGGCGTCCGCCATCTGCGGCAGCGACCTGCGCACCGCGTACCGGTACCACCTCGACCGCGGCGACCGCACGTACACCGGCTGCATCGGCGGGCACGAGTTCGCAGGCATCGTCGAAGCCGTCGGGTCCGGTGTGCGCGCGCTCGACGAGGGCCAGCTGGTCATCGTCTACCACGTCGCCGGCTGTGGCCAGTGCACCGTCTGCCGCAGCGGGTACATGATCCACTGCGAGTCGCCGTACCGCCGGGCGTACGGGAACCAGCGCGACGGCGGCCATGCGCCGTTCGTCCTCGCGGATGCCGTGACCTGTATCCCGGCGCCGCCGGAGTTCACCGGCGTCGACGCCAGCCTGATCGGGTGCGGGTTCGGCACGGCGTTCGAGGGCCTGCACCGGGTACGGGTGGACGGCCGCGACGAGGTGCTCGTCGTCGGCCTCGGGCCGGTCGGCCTCGCCGCGGCCATGGTCGCCCGCGCCATGGGCGCCCGCCGGGTGCTCGGCGCCGAGCTGCACGAGTCGCGACGGGCCTGGGCGGAGCAGGTCGGTCTCTTCGACGAGGTCGTCGAGCCGGCGCAGACACCGCAGGAGTGCTGCGACGTCGCCGTGGACGCCTCCGGGTCGCCGGCCGGCCGCCGGCTCGCGCTGCGCTCGCTGCGAACCTGGGGACGCTGCGCGTTCATCGGGGAAGGCGGCGACGTCACCTTCGACGTCTCCGCGGAGCTGCTGCACAAGGAGGTCACGCTCGCCGGCTCCTGGGTCACCTCGGTACCCAACATGGCGCGCTGCGCGGACGTCCTCGCGAGGCACGGCCTGCATCCCGAGATCGTCGTGGAGCACCGGCTCCCGCTCGACGCCGCCGACCACGCGTACCGCCTCGCGGCGGACCAGACCACGGGGAAGGTGTGCCTCGTCTTCGACGACGCACACGCCACATCGACGCATCAACCACTGACCGAAGACAGAGGGTGAGTCCCATGTCCCACCGTGTACGCGCGCTGCGTACGGTCGGCGCAGCCGTCGCTACCTGCGCACTCCTGGCGACGGCCTGCGGTTCCGGCGGTTCCGCGGAGGACGCCAAGGAGCTCAACGTCGTGCTCGTCAACACACCCTGGGCGAGAGCGCTCAGCGAGCACGTCCCCGAGTTCGAGAAGGAGACCGGTCTCAAGGTCAACCTGCAGCAGTACGCGCAGGAGCAGGCCAGGGACAAGACCTTCGTCAGCCTGTCCTCGCAGAGCTCAGACCTCGACGTGTTCAACGTGCTGCCGTCCAACGAGGGGTTCAAGTGGCGTGCCGCCAACCTGTTCGAGGACCTCGACGACGACCTCAAGAAGTCCTCCGACGACTACGAAGCCGACGGCTTCACGAAGAGCATGCTCGACGCCTCCCGGCTGGACGGGCAGCTCGTCGGCATCCCCGTCAACGTGGAGGGCCCGGTGGTCTTCTACCGCAAGGACCTGTTGAAGAAGTACGACGTCGAGGTGCCGACGTCGATCGACGAGCTCATCGCGGCCGGCAAGACGGTCCACGACAAGTCCGGCGGGAAGTACGTGACCGCGACCCGTGGGCTCTCCCCCACCGTCGCGTACACGTTCGGCAACGTCCTGCACAACCTGGGACTGGAGTGGACCGAAGGCGGCAAGCCGTCGTTCGACGACCCTAAGGCGGTCGAAGCGGTCGAGAAGTACGTCGCGCTCGCCTCAGACGCCGGCCCCAAGGGTGTGGTCAACAACGGCCCCGTGCAGAACGCCGGCCTGATGGCGTCCGGCAAGGCCGCGTTCATGATCGACTCGAGCAACGAGCTCGACAGCGTCGTCGGGTCGGAGTCGAAGGTCGGTGACAAGCTCGGCGTGATGCCGATCCCCGCCGGCCCCGGTGGCAGCCACCCGACCCTGCTCTCCTGGAACCTCGGCATGTCGAAGTTCTCACAGAAGAAGGGCAACGCGTGGAAGTTCATCGAGTGGGCGACGTCCCCTGAGATGATGCTGACCCTGGCCAAGGACGGCGTCGCGCCGCCGCGTACCGACCTCTGGGAGGACAAGAGCTTCCTCGACCTCCACCAGAAGCCGGCCGAGAAGGAGTGGGTCGAGTCGGTCAAGGAGATCGTCGAGACCGGTACCGGCGAGGTCGGCCCGCCCGCTCGCGACCAGGACAAGGCCAGGCGGCTGATCGGTGACCAGATCGACAGTGTCATCCTCGGCAAGTCGACGCCGGAGCAGGCCGCCACGGAGATCCAGGAGGGGCTCACGCCACTCGTCGCCGAGGGAGAGTGACCGAAGGGCCGTCCCGACGCTGCTTCGGCTGGACAACTCACCAGGGGTCGGACCAGTGCTAGGCTGACCAGCACGTTCTACTCGTAGTCGCCGCACCGGTAGCCCGGACTCCATCTGCCTGCGGGCAACGGGAAACCGGGAGAGGAGTAGCGCCACATGTGGCAACCGGTGAACCAGTCGGGGAACATCTCGCAGCGCATCGTGTCCCAGGTCGAGGAGCTTCTCTCCAACGAGCAGCTGCGACCGGGCGACCGGCTGCCGTCCGAGCGCGAGATGGCGCAGCTGCTCGGCGCCAGCCGGCCGTCGCTGCGGGAGGCGGTGCGCGTACTGCAGGCCCAGGGCAGGCTCGTGGTCAAGCACGGCCAGGGCGTCTTCGTCGCCGAGCCGAAGTCTGCCCAGGCCCTGCGGTCCGCCCTCGGCAGCGCGGAGATCAGCATCAACGAGCTGTTCGCCATGCGGGAGGTGCTCGAGGTCCCCGCGGCCGGCTGGGCGGCCGAGCACATCGCCCCCGAGCACATCGGCCAGCTCACCGAGGTGCTCGACGAGCTCGACGCAGCCTTCGACGACGACCCGGAGGACTTCGAACGACTCGCCCGCCTGGACGCCGGCTTCCACCTGCTCATCGCGGACATCGCGGAGAACCGGTTCCTGCACCAGACCAGCCACGTCCTGCACGAGATGCTCATGTCCGGCATGCAGACGACACTCCTCATCCCGGGCCGCCGGGAGAAGTCGAAGGTCCAGCACCTCCGCATCATCGACGCCCTCCGCGACCGCGACGCCGCCGGCGCCCGCCGGGCGGCCCGCGTACACATCCGCAGCGCCCACCGCGCCGCCCTGGACCGAATAGCCGCGGAACGCACCAACCCCGACGGCCCGAGCGCGGTGGCCTAGCAGCCCTCGCACGGCTGGCCCGACGGCCCTGCGCACGAACGTAGCCCCGGCGCAGGTGGTTCGCTGCGCAGCGCCGTAGCCTGGCGGGACGGCCTCGGGGCCGGTGTGACGCACTTCCCGTTGACGGACCCGGGGGTGACGTCTAGTGTCAGAGCTTGGCAAGAGGTCAGACCTCGGAGGTGCAGATGCCCGATACAGCGCCAGACTTTCTCATCCACCGCGAGGGCGACAGTGTCGGCGTCGCCGTTCGCAATCTCACGCCCGGCCTCGTCCGGGGCGGCTACCTGGCCGGCGGCGGACAGGTCGACGTCGAGTTGCTCGAACCCGTTTCGCTGGGCCACAAGCTCGCTCTCGTCGACATCGCCGACGGTGCCGACGTCATCGAATACGGCGTGCGCGTAGCCCTCGCCACCAAGGCGGTCGGCGTCGGCCAGCACGTACACGTCCACAACGTGAGGAGCGCCAGATGGCAGACCAGCGTGGCCTGACCGGCTACCGCCGACCCGACGGCTCCGTCGGCATCCGTAACCACGTCGTCGTCCTCCCGGTCGACGACCTGTCGAACGCGGCCGCCGAGCACATCGCGAACAACGTACCGGGTGCCCTCGCACTCCCCCACGCGTACGGGCGGCTGCAGTTCGGCGAGGACCTCGAGCTCACCTTCCGCACGCTCATCGGCACCGGGTGCAACCCGAACGTGGCCGCCGCCGTGGTCATCGGCATCGAGCCCAACTGGACCAACAAGGTCGCCGAGGGCATCGCGAAGACCGGCAAGCCGGTGTTCGCGATCTCCATCGAGGGCCGCGGCGACCTGGAAGTGATCAAGCAAGGGTCGCGCGCGGCACAGCAGTTCATGCAGGACGCCGCCGAGCTGCACAGGGAGCCGGTCGAGCGGCACGAGCTGATGCTCTCCATCAAGTGCGGCGAGTCTGACCCGACGACCGGCCTGGGGTCCTGCCCCACGACGTCGGAGGCTGTTAACCGCTGGGTGGACGCCGGCGGCACCGTCCTGTTCGGCGAGACCACGGAGCTCACCGGCGGCGAGCACTTCATCGCCGAGCGCTGTGTCGACGACGAGGTGCGCGGCAAGTTCCAGCACATCTACGACCGGTACATCGAAATGGTCGAGCGTGCTGGCGCGAACCTGCTCGGCTCACAGCCCACCCAGGGCAACATCACCGGTGGCCTGTCGACCATCGAGGAGAAGGCGATGGGCAACATCGCCAAGACGGGCACGAAGCCGGTCGTCGACGCCCTCGAACCAGCGGTGGCACCGACGCGTAAGGGTCTCAACTTCATGGACACTTCGTCGGCCGCGGCGGAGTGCGTGACGCTGATGGCCGCTGCGGGCGCCGTACTGCACCTCTTCCCCACCGGCCAGGGCAACGTCATCGGTAACCCGATCGAGCCGGTCGTCAAGATCACCGCCAACCCGAACACGGCGGAGACGATGACCGAGCACATCGACGTCGACTGCTCCGGCCTGCTGCGCAGGGAGTGCGACCTCACCGAGGCGGGCGACCAGCTGATGGAGATCTGCGACCGGGTGATCAACGGTCGGCTCACGTCCGCCGAGTCGCTCGGGCACCGCGAGTACGTCTTCACGAAGCTCTACCCGAGTGCTTGAACCGGCCACTGTCAGCATCGTCGAGAAGGTCTGGGGGGCAGCTTTCGAAGAGCTGGCCCACGACCTCTCGTTGCACGTCATCGAGGACGGGTGGCTGGACCCGCAGCGGCTGACCGAGTCGCTCGACGGTTCCAGCGCGCTCGTCGTACGCAACCGCACGACGGTCGACCGGGCACTGCTCACCGCCTGCCCGTCGCTGCGGGTGATCGCGCGCGCCGGGGTCGGCCTGGACAACATCGACCTGACCGCCGCCGACGAGCTCGGCGTCGTCGTGGTGGCACCTGTCGGGGTCAACGCGATCAGCGTCGCGGAGCACACCCTGGGGCTCGCCCTCGCCGTGGCACGGCAGACGCTGCCGCTCGACCGCGGTGTACGCAGCGGCCAGTGGGACAGACGCGCCGGCCGGGAGTTCCACGGCCGGGTCTGGGGCCTGCTCGGCTTCGGCGCCACCGCACGTGCCGTGGTGCCGCTCGCCCGCGGGTTAGGCATGCAGGTCGTCGCGTACGACCCCTACGTCACCGCGACCGAGGTCGACGGTGTCCGGATGGCCCCGCTCGACGAGGTCGTGCAGGCGGCGGACGTGCTCAGCGTGCACGTGCCGGCCACCGAGCAGACCAAGAACCTCGTCGACGCAGTGCTGCTCGGCAGCATGAAGCCGGATGCGATCCTCGTCAACGTCGGACGCGGTGAGGTGGTCGACGAGGACGCGCTCGCCGACGCGCTCGCCGGGAACCGGCTGCTCGGCGCCGGTCTCGACGTACGGAGCACGGAACCACCCGGCGAGCAGCACCGCCTGCACCAGCTGGACAACGTGGTGCTGACACCGCACGTCGCGGGGATCACGGCGGAGAGCCAGGAGAAGATCGTGACCACGCTCGCCGACAACCTCCGCGCGCTGTTCGGCGACGGTGAGGCACCGAACCCGGTGGGCGAACACCGCAACCTGAGGGACAGGACCGCATGACAGTGCAACCCGTCGACCTTACGCGCTCCGCTCCTCGCTCACCTGCGCTGCGTTCAGGTGTCACGGCCACCGTCCTCGCTACGATGCTCACGCGAAAGGTCTCCTCGTGACGACCGTCGGCTCTGCGAAGGCCCTCACCACCGCGTTGCTCCGCGCCGCGAAGATGCCGGAGACCGAAGCCAACCGGTGCGCAGAGGCGATCGTGACCGCGGACGTCTGGGGCGTCGGCTCACACGGCCTGATGCGGCTGCCGTACTACCTCGCTCGGCTGCTCGAGGGCGGCTACGCCGCCGGCGCCGAGCTGCACGCCGTGCGCGACACCGGCCCGCTGCTCGCCCTCGACGGCGCCGGCGGGCTCGGGCACGCCCAGCTCTGGGAGGCGGCGGAGCTCGCCACCGAACGCGCCGGGCAGTACGGCATCGCGGCGGCCAGCGTCGGCAACTCGGGTCACTGCGGTGCGCTCGGCGTCTACACGCTGCCGATGATCCGCGCGGGACGCGTCGGCGTGGTCTTCTCCAACGGCCCTGCTGTGATGCCGCCGTGGCAGGGCAGCAGCCCGGTGCTCTCGACCAGCCCGCTCGCGTTCGGCTTCCCCGTCGACGGCACGCACGCCATCATCGACCTGGCCACGAGCGCGGTCGCGCGCGGCAAGATCGCCGCGCATGCCCGCGGCGGCGAGCAGCTGCCCGAGGGCTGGGCGGTCGACGCCGACGGCAACCCGACCACCGACGCCACCGCTGCACTGCACGGCATGCTCGCGCCGCTCGGCGGCGCCAAGGGGTTCGCGCTCGCCTTCGCCGTCGAGGCGCTCAGCGGCGGGCTGGTCGGCGGCCTCTCCGGCGACGTCGTAGACATGTTCGCCCCCAGCCGCGCGGCCGAACCGCAGGGGGTGGCGCACCTGGTGCTGGCCCTCGACCCGCAGCTGGTCTCCCCCACAGGCGACCCCGGCGAGCGGCTGCGTGCGCTCGCCGACTCGGTCACCGGCGCCGGCGGACGCGTTCCCGGTGCCGGCAAGGTCGACCCGGCAGGCGTGCCCGACGACCGGCCGCTGGAGATCGCCGCGGACGTACGCACGGAGCTGGCCAGCTGGGCGGAGCGTCTCGGCGTCACAGTCGACGACGCCTGGACGTAAGAAGGCCACCTCTTCTCGCCCCGAGAGAGAAGAGGTGGGCCTTGTCCCCAACTATACCGAATGTGACCGTCTGTGCCCAGTCCCCAGGGCGGCATCCGGTAGCTTCCAATACTAGTGCGGCTCGGCTCCCGTTGCCTGGCCCCTCGCGAACGGCCCCACGGCGTGGCGCGGACACCTAGGATGACGGGGCCGACCGGAGGTGACACTGTGACCGACCCACAGCGGGCACGCCGGAAGACCGGCTTGCCCAGGTCGAGGCGGACCTTGCGTTCGAGGGCGAAGAACTCACGCCCGAGGAGCGCGCGCTCATGCTCCGTTACCTACGCGGCGAGATCACCCGTGAGGAGCACAAGGCGCTTACAGATGAACTGGTCCGCGACACATCCTCGGACGACGACAGCCGGTGAGATTCCCGACCGGAGACCGGTCTGGTTCACCTACTTCGAGCCGCGTACGCCCGTACTGCGCAACAAGCTCGGCCTCCGCAACCCGGAGGCGCTCAACGCGTACGAACGAGGGGTCAGCGGTGTGGCGTTCGCCGACCTGGCCCAGCGAGAACCGCCCGAGCGCTTCGACCTGAGCTACCTGAAGCACTGCCACCGCGAGCGGTTCGGCGACGTGTACCCGTCGGCCGGGGACCTGCGCATCGTGGACATCGCCAAGCCAACCGACAGGGAACGGCCGTTCCTGCGCCACACCTGCATCGAGACCCACTTCCGCGTGCTGACCGAGCAGCTCGGCCGCGACGGCGAGCTGCGTGCGCTGACCGACCCGCGACAGTGGGCGGACCGGGCCGGCTACTACTGGGCGGAGATCAACAACTGCCACCCGCTCCGGGAGGAGAACGGCCGGGCGGCGCGGCTGTACGTCTCGCAGCTCGCGAAGGCGGGTGGCCACCACCTGGACTGGGCCAGGATCCGGCACGATCTCGGCCAAGAGGCCGTCGGCGTCGCGAGCTGGGCCGGTGCACGCGCCGACTACGAACCCATGCGCGCCCTGCTGCAGTACGCCGCGACCGGCGAGCACGACCGCGCCTCCGCTCCCCGCCGCCACCTCGACGCCCTCGACCGGGCGCTCGGCGACGAGCTCTACTCACGGATCGCTATCCATGCGGGCCTCGGACGGCCGGACGAGCAGGAGCACCTCGACCGCGCACGGACGGCGGGGAGCCGGCACTCCGCCGCGCTGCCCGGCCAGTATGCGCCCCAGCAACCTCCGGGCGCCAGGCGCTGGAACGTACCGGCCGGCATCGTGCCCGGTCGCGAGCGGACACGGACGCACGGGGACGCGAGCACGAGCGCTGACCGTCGGCCGGCTAGCGGTAGCCGTGAACCCGGATCTCGCTGACGGCGACCATGGCCCGTCGCTCGCCCTTGCGGATGGCGTCGATCACCAGGGTCACCGAGGTGGTACGTACGGTCTGGTCCAGCCGCAACGTCGCCCATCGCGGCTCCGGGGTGCCGATGCGCTGTCGCTGCGCGGACTCGTCGAACCGCCACGTGACGGCGGTCGGGGCGCCGTTCTCCTCGAACCTGTCGGCGTGACTGGTGGGGTCCTTGGTGGCCCACCCGGGCACGAGCGCCAGCTTGCTCACCCGCACCGGCTTGCCGAACGACAGCGTCACCCGCTGCTTGCCGCCGTCACCCGCGCACCGCCAGGCCGTCTTCGGGTTGCCGTCGACGAGGTGCTTCGCACCGAACGTCACCCGCTTGCCCGCGGCGGTCACGCTGGCCTTCGCCGCGCACGTCACCTCGTGCGACACCGGCGCCAGCAGCTGTGGCTTGCCGACCCGCTCGGGCTCGGCCGCGGACGGCCCCTCGAACGCCCCCACGGAGTAGAGCAACCCACCGGAGCCGAGCAGGGCGAATACCACCACCAGGACGGTGACAGGCAACGCGCCGAGCTTCACCGCCGCCGCCTGCACGGCGCCAGGCACGGCGACGACGAACGCCACCACGCGGGCCAACGCCGTGGTGCCCGCGCCGTCGTCCGACGCTGCCTGTTCGGTCCGGGGACGCGGCGACTGCCGGCGGGGCGAGGCACGCCGCGGCTGCTCGTCGGTGGGATAGGGGTCGACCGGATCGGTGGTGCCGGCGCGAGACTGCTGCCCGGCGGCCGGCTTCGGCGCCGCGATCGAGGCGCGCACCGCCTCTTCGACGACGTCCTTTGCCGCAGTGTCGGCGGCCTGCCCGGCCGGCACCAGCAGCTGTTCCTTGCTGCTGCCGCCACCGATCAGACTACGGCAACCTGGACAGAAGGCCGCCTCGCGAGGGACGGTCGCATGACAATGCGGACAGACGATCTCGGCCACTGCGCATCCTGAGTTCCGGTGAATCCCGGGTCAGAGCGTTGCACAATGGCACCCGATGCACAGGTAGGCGCACCGGTGCATGGCCGAATCCATGCACCGGCGCACCCCTGGTGCTGCTTTTCCGCCGCTATGCAGCGACGGAGCGCGTGCGGCGACGGCGTTCCGCCGCACGCTCACGACCGTTCATACCGCCCCATAGACCGTGCAGGCCGGGTCGGTCGACGGCGAAGTCGAGGCACACGTTCAAGGCCGGACATTGCGCACATACCGCCTTGGCAGCACGCTCCCGAACTTCGCGTTCCTCACGCGTCTCGCCTTCCGAGTCGAAGAACAGGTCAGCGGATACGGTGCTACATGCCGCCGACTCGCTCCACCGCGCACTCGCGGACATGAGTAGCTTCAGGTCTCGCACGTTTGTCTCCCCCGATGAAGGTGAGGTTGACGTTATTGGGGGTACGACGCCCGTTTCAATGACGAGGTTGCGAACTCGGGGCGATAAATTCCGTCAGTAGTGATCTTGTAACACATCGAGCACACTGCGGTCGGTGCATTGGTCGAAATGCTCGTACCACTGCCCCACGGCGGCCAGGTCTGCGGGCGTGACCAGCGCAAACACCTCATCGGCGGCGTCGCGGAGCATCGCTACCACATCGGGCGCCCCGACGGGCACAGCTAGCGCAACCCACTCCGCTCCCCTGCGCCGCACGAAGCCGATTGCTGCGCGGGCGGAGCCACCGGTGGCCAGGCCGTCGTCGACCAGCACGACCGTCCGGCCGGTCAGGTCCGCAGGCAGCAGCCCTGGCCGGTACTTCGCGCGCCGGCGCCGCATCTCGTCCCGCTCGCGGGCCAGCACCGCGTAGCGCTTCTGCTCGTCGATGGCGAAGTGCCCGAGCAGCGGCTCGTTCCAGACGGGGACGCCGTCCTCGGCCAGGGCGCCGAGGCCGAGCTCGGGGTGCGCCGGGTGCCCGAGCTTGCGCACCACGGTGAGATGCAGCGGAGCGTCGAGCGCACGCGCCACCTCGGCGGCGACCACGACGCCACCGCGCGCCAGCCCGGCCACGAGCGGCCGCCTGGTTCGATATCGCTCGAGCGCGGCCCCGAGCTGGCAACCCGCGTCCGCGCGGTCACGGAAGCGCACGTGCCTAGTGTGGCCCGTGCCCGACCCGCCCACAACGGCGCGCGTACGCTCACGGGCGGGCACGTAACCGGGTCTGCTGGTCGTCCTGCTTCTTGCGCTTCTGCCGGCGGCGCAGCTCCGCGCGGGCCCGCGCCTGCGACCGCTCGCGCTCGTACCGCGCCTCGCGCATCAGCTTGCGCCAGCTCAGCAGCCGCCGTTCCCTCAGCTCGCCACGCTCGATCGCCTCCCACACGGCACATCCGGGCTCGGCGTCGTGTGCGCAGTCGCGGTACCTGCAGCCGGCGGCGAGCTCCTCGATGTCGGCGAAGACCCGGTCGACGGTGCTTGCGGCGACGTTGACCCCGATGCTGCGCAGTCCCGGGGTGTCGATCAGCACGCCGCCGCCGGGCAGCGGCACCAGCTCCCTGGTGACCGTGGTGTGCCGTCCCTTGCCGTCCGCGCGCAACACGGCCGTCGGGAGCAGCTCGGCTCCCACCAGCGCGTTGGCGATGGTGGACTTGCCGACGCCGGACGCCCCGAGCAGCGCGGCCGTGTGGCCGTCCGGCAGCTCGGCGCGCAGCTCGGCGAGGCCGAGCCCGGTCGGCGCGCTCACCCCGTGTACGGGTGCGTCGCCCGCGATCTCCCGCACGTCGTCGAGCAGCACGTCGATCGCGGAACCGGCCAGGTCGGCCTTGGTCAGGAGCACCACGGCACGGGCGCCGCTCTCCCAGACGACGGCGAGCAGCCGCTCGATCCGGCCGAGGTCGGGGTCGGGCACGGCACCCGCGACGAACACCACGTCCACGTTCGACGCCAGCGGCTGGCTCTTCGACTGGCCGGGCGTCACCGTCAGCCGGCTGAGCAGCGTGCGGCGCTCCAGGATCGCCTCGACCGTCACCCGGTCGTCCGGCCAGCATCGTGCCGCCACCCAGTCGCCGGTGCAGGGTGGTTCCGCCAGGACGTTCGCGCCGTACGAGCAACGCAGCGGACCGGCTGCGGTCAGGGTGTCGCAGCCGCCTCGATCGACCCGGGCGACCCGAGCGGGTACCAGGGTCTGGTCGGTGAAGGCGGCGAACGCGCGAGCGCGTGTGGCGTCCCAGCCGAGGGACACGAGAGCAGGAGAGGACATGCGGAGATCCCTAGAGTTTCGGCAGGGACCGGTCAGCGCGACGTGCGGATGTGCGACGCGCGGCGAACCCCGAGGAGACGACGGACACTGGCCTGGAGTGCGGTGACCGGCATTGCTCCTCACCCCCTCTGCGCGTATCCCGACCTGGCAGAGCTGACATTAGCCCGGCCGTCAGGCGTTGTCACAGCAATTTCCCGTTCGAGTCCACCGCCGGCCGGCCGGGCGGCCGGTCGCCACGCGCGGCCGCCGTCGCGGCCGTCGGCCAGTGCTTGTCGATCTCCGCGTTCAACGTTGCACCGATCAGGATCGCCAGCGCGGTGAGGTAGAGGAACGCGAGTACGGCCACCGGTGCGGCGAGCGAGCCGTAGATGGTCGAGCCGGCGAACGACGCGCCTAGGTACTCGCGGAGCACGAAGCTACCCGTCACCCAGATGAGCATGGCCACCCCCGACCCCGGCAGGTCACGCCACCAGGGGGTGCGCACGGGCACGCTGACCGAGTACAACGACGTCAGGAACACCACGCTGAGGAGCACGACGACGGGCCAGTAGAAGACGTTCACCCACTGCGCGGTCTGCGGGATCGCATGCTTGACCACGGTCGGTCCCGCGACGAGCAACGGCAGTACGACCAGCCCGATGGCGAGCCCGACCAGGTAGAGCGAGAACGACAGCGCGCGGGTCCTCACTATGCCGCGGTGCCCCGCGAGCCCGTACGCGATGGTGATGGCGTCCACGTAGACGTTCAGTGCCCGCGAGCCGGACCACAGCGAGATCAGGAAACCCAGCGAGATGATGTCCACGGATCCGCCGCGGAAGACGTCGTCGACGATCGGCGCGACCACCACGTCCACGGTGCGTTCGGTCAGCACGATCGCGGCGTTGTCGAGCAGCCACTCCCGGATCTCCTGCAACGTCTGCGGACCCAGCCAGGTGCGGAAGTGGCCGAGCGTGCCGATGAACCCCAGCACGAGCGGCGGCAGGGACAGCAGCGCCCAGAACGCGGCCTCCGCGGCCAGGCCGGTGACCCGGTACCTGAACAGCGCGACGACCGTCCGTCGGACGATCGTGGCCATGGTGCGGATGGCTACGAACCAACGGGCATCCCGCATCCGCACTCGTGCTCTGCCGACGAGTGCGCGCATCGTCCTCCGCGGGTCTGCCGTGGTGGCCATCCACGAGCCTCCATCCACAGGTGCCAACCACGCTGCGTACATGCTTACACAGAGGGCCAAGGTACGGCGTCCGGTGACAGACTTACCGGCATGCCACACCGTGATAGGCCGGAAATCTCACCGGACAACGTCCCCGCGCCGCTGCCCGACCACGACGCCTTCGCCGCCGACCCGACGCTGCAGGCGGGCGTGACCCGGCACGGCGGCAAGTGGGCCGACGAGCTGCTGCACGAGATCGGCGCGGCGGCCGGCAGCGCAGAGGCACACGACCTCGGCGATCTCGCCAACCGGTACCCGCCGGCGCTGCGTACCCACGACCGCGCCGGGCAGCGGGTCGACGAGGTCGACTTCCACCCCGCCTGGCACGAGCTGCTTGGGCGCGCCGTCGGCTGGGGGCTCACCGGCTCGCCGTGGTCCGCGCCGGGGCCGGGCGCGCACGTCGCGCGTACGGCGGGTTTCTACCTGTGGTCGCAGGTCGAACAGGGGCACCTCTGCCCCGTCTCCATGACGCACGCCGCCGTACCGGCGCTGCGTACGGACAAGGAGCTGGCCGCGGCCTGGGAGCCGCTGCTCACCTCCCGCAGGTACGAGCCCGGCCTCGTCCCCGCCGCGGGCAAGGCGGGTGCGCTCGCCGGCATGGGCATGACGGAGACACACGGCGGCTCGGACGTACGGTCGAACAGCACGGCGGCGACGGCCACCGACACCGCGGGTGTCTACACGCTCACCGGGCACAAGTGGTTCTGCTCCGCGCCGATGAGCGACGTCTTCCTCGTACTGGCGCAGGCGGCCGGCGGGCTGACCTGCTTCGTGCTCCCCCGGGTGCTCGACGACGGCAGCCGCAACGCGTTCCACATCCGCCGGTTGAAGGACAAGCTCGGCAACCGGTCGAACGCGTCCAGCGAGGTCGAGTTCGACGCCGCCGTCGCGTACCGGCTCGGCGAGGAGGGACGCGGCCTGCGCACCATCATGGCGATGGTCGCCGCCACCAGGCTCGACTGCGTCGCGGGCTCGGCGGCGATCGTCAGGCAGGCGGCCGTGCGGGCGACCCACTACGCGCACGGGCGCACGGCGTTCGGCTCGACGCTGATCGACAAGCCGTTGATGCGCAACGTGCTCACCGACCTCGCCGTCGAGTCCGAGGCGGCGACGGCGTTGCTGATGCGGCTCGCGGCCGCGGCCGACGCCGACGAGCAGGCGCTGTTGCGCATCGCCCTGCCGGTGGCCAAGTTCTGGGTGTGCAAGCGGGCGCCCGGCATGATCGCCGAGGCCCTGGAGTGCTTCGGCGGCAACGGCTACGTGGAGGACTGGGGCATGGCCAGGCTGTACCGGGAGGCCCCGCTGAACTCCATCTGGGAGGGTTCAGGCAGCGTCAACGCGCTCGACCTGCTGCGCGCGCTGCGGGAGCCGCAGAATGTCGACGCCGTGCTGGCCGAGCTCGCCGAGTCCAGGGGCGCCGACCAGCACCTCGACCGCGCGGTCACCGACCTGCTCACCGAGCTCGCTGACCTCACCGACCTGGAGCGGCGGGCGCGCCGGCTGGGCGAGCGGACGGCGCTCGTGCTGACCGGTGCCCTGCTCGTACGGCACGGCGCCCCGGCGGTCGCGGACGTGTTCTGCGCTACCCGGCTCGGCGGCACCGGCGGGCACACGTTCGGTACGGTTCCCGGCACACCGGACGACGAGAGGATCCTCTCGCGCGTCTGGGCCGACTGACCGGCTGGCCTCGGGTAGCGTTCGGCTAGCCTCGTCCCATGACCACTGCCGACGGCGCTCCACGGCCGACCGCCTAGTCCATCCCTTCACCATGCTCGCTCTGGAGACCGTCTGATGACCGTTTGGCCAGGTCAGCCCTATCCTCGTGGCGCAACGTACACGGGTTCTGGCACCAACTTCGCGATCTTCTCCGAGGTCGCGGACCGCGTCGAGCTGTGCCTCTTCGACGCCGAGGGCACCGAGACCAAGTACGAGCTCACCGAGGTGGACGGCTACACCTGGCACGGCTACCTGCCCGGCATCGGCCCTGGTCAGCGCTACGGCTACCGGGTGCACGGGCCGTGGGACCCGGCGCAGGGTCAGCGCTGCAACCCGGCGAAGCTGCTGCTCGACCCGTACGCGAAGGCGATCCAGGGCGGCGTGGAGTGGGACCCGGCCGTGTTCGCGCACCGGCTGGACGACCCGGACCGGACGAACGATGACGACAGCGCGCCGTTCACCATGCGCTCCGTGGTGGTCAACCCGTTCTTCGACTGGGGCGACGACAGGCACCCGAAGACGCCGTACTACCAGTCGGTGATCTACGAGGCACATGTCAAGGGCCTCACCGTCCTGCACCCCGAGGTGCCTGAGGAGCTGCGTGGCACGTACGCGGGCCTCGCGCACCCCGCGGTGGTCGAGCACCTCACCCAGCTCGGGGTGACGGCCGTCGAGCTGATGCCCGTACACCAGTTCGTCGTCACGGAGGAACAGCAGAAGCGCGGCCGGGCGAACTACTGGGGCTACGACACCATCGGCTACCTCGCACCGCACAACCGGTACGCGTTCTCCGGCCAGGCCGGCGAGCAGGTGCAGGAGTTCAAGCAGATGGTGCGGTCGCTGCACGCCGCGGGCATCGAGGTCATCCTCGACGTGGTGTACAACCACACCGGCGAGGGCAACCACGACGGGCCGAGCCTGTGCTTCCGCGGCCTCGACAACGCCGCGTACTACCGGCTGCTCGACGACGACCCGCGCTACTACATGGACTACACGGGCACCGGCAACAGCCTCAACGTCCGTAGCCCGAACACGCTGCAGCTCATCATGGACTCGCTGCGCTACTGGGTCACCGAGATGCACGTCGACGGGTTCCGCTTCGACCTGGCGTCCGCGCTCGCCCGCGAGCTGCACGACGTGGACAAGCTCTCGGCGTTCTTCGACCTCGTGCAGCAGGACCCCGTGGTGTCGCAGGTGAAGCTCATCGCGGAGCCGTGGGACGTCGGCGAGGGCGGCTACCAGGTGGGCAACTTCCCGCCCGGCTGGACGGAGTGGAACGGCCGCTACCGCGACACCGTGCGCGACTTCTGGCGCGGCCAGACGCCCAACGTGCCGGAGTTCGCGTCCCGCATCTGCGGCTCGAGCGACCTCTACGAGTCCAGCGGGCGCAGCCCGTTCGCGTCCATCAACTTCGTCACCTGTCACGACGGCTTCACCCTCGAAGACCTGGTGTCGTACAACGAGAAGCACAACGAGGAAAACGGTGAGGACAACAAGGACGGCACCGACGACAACCGGTCGTGGAACTGCGGTGTCGAGGGTCCCACCGACGACCCCGGCGTAGTCGCGCTGCGCGCGAAGCAGAAGCGCAACTTCCTCGCCACGCTGCTGCTCTCGCAGGGCACCCCGATGCTGCTGCACGGCGACGAGATCGGCCGCACCCAGCACGGCAACAACAACGGCTACGCCCAGGACAACGAGATCTCCTGGGTGAGCTGGGCCATCGGCGACGCGGACCGTGAGCTGCTCGACTTCGCCTCGCGGCTCGTCGCGTTCCGGCATGCGCACCCGGTGTTCCGCAGGCGCCGGTTCTTCCAGGGACGCCCGCTGCACGGCGGCGCGAACGGGCTGCACGACATCGGCTGGTTCACCGTCGAGGGCACGAAGATGACCGACACCGACTGGAGCAACGGGTTCAGCCAGACGCTGAGCGTGTTCCTCAACGGTGACGCGCTCGTCGAGCCCGACCCGTACGGCCAGCAGGTGACCGACGACTCGTTCCTGCTGCTCTTCAACGCCTACGACCAGGACATCACCTTCACCCTGCCGGACGCCACGTTCGGCGAGTCGTGGGAGGTGGAGTTCGACACCGCCAACCCGGACGCGACGTACCGTCCCACCAGCAAGGCCGGACAACAGGTGGACGTGGAGGCCCGCTCGCTCGTGGTGCTGCGCCGCACCTAGCCGCGCGTGAGCAGGCCGTCGAGCAGGTCGCGGGCGGTGCTGATCCGGTCGATGTCCGCGGTCATCCGGCGGCGTTCGGCGGCCAGGCGTTCGCGGCAGTCCGCAAGCAGGAGCGACTCGCCGCTCATGCACGACAGGATCTCGGCGATCAGCTCGGTGCCGAGCCCGGCCGCGAGCAGTGTGCGGACGTGCTCGACGGCGCGCACGTCCGACTCGGCGAACACCCGGTAACCGCTTGGCGTGCGCCCCGGGCGCAGCAGGCCCTTCCCCTCGTAGTACCGCAGCGCCCGCACGCTCGCCCCCGTACGCACGGCGAGCTCACCGACCAGCACCGGTCCGCCTCTCGAGTTGACCCTCACACCGACGTCAGGCTTTAGCGTACCGGCGTGACCCGGCTGGCGACCCTGATGTTCTGTGTCTTCGCCATCACCACCGCGAGTTCGTGGTGAGCGGCATCCTGCCCGAGGTCGCCGCCGACCTCGACGTCACGGGTCGGTGCCGCAGGACTGCTCGTCACCGCGTACGCGGCCGGCATGATCGTCGGCGGGCCGGTGCTCACCGCACTCACCGCCCGCGCACACCGCAAGTGGCTGCTGCTCGTGCTGCTCGGCGTCGCGGTGGTGGGCAACGCCGGCTCGGCCGTCGCACCCGGCTTCGCGTGGCTGTTGGCGGCGCGGGTGGTCACCGCCCTCGTGACGTCGACCTTCTTCGCCCAGGCGATAGTCGTCGCGGTGCGCGCTGCGCCACCCGAACGCGCCGCGACCGCGGTGGCCAGGCTGGCCTTCGGCATGAACCTCGCGATGATCGTCGGCGCGCCGATCGGCACCGCCATCGGGGCAGCTGGGGCTGGCGGGCCACCTTCGTCGCGATCGGCGTGGCGTGTCTGCTCGGCCTCGTGCTGGTCGCCGTGCTGATCGACGCCCCGGAGCCGGACGAACGACGGCCCTCCGCGCTCGTCGAGCTGCGGGTGCTGCGCCGGCCGCCCGTGCTCCTGGCGTTGGCGGTCACGGCGGTCGGCAACGTGGGAGTGCTGATGGTGTTCTCCTTCCTCGCACCACTGATGACGGACGTCGCCGGCCACCCGGCCGGCCGGTTGCCCGCACTGCTACTCGCGTACGGCGTCGGGGCGACCGTCGGCAACCTGGTCGGCGGTTCGCTGTTCGACTACAGCCCCCGCGTCGCCCAGCCGGCACTGTTGGGTCTTCTCGCGCTGGTGCTGCTTGCCGCGTGGGTCGCTGCCGTCGCACCGGGGCCGGCCACCGTCGCCGTGGTGGTGATCGGTGCGCTGGGCTTCGCGGTCGTCCCCGGCATGCAGGCCAGGGTCATGGCGGCGGCCGCCGCGGCGCCGACGCTGGCGATGGCGGTCAACGCCTCCGGCTACCAGGTCGCGGCGGCCACCGCCGGGTGGCTCGGCGGGGTGGTCACCGACTCGAGCACCGGACCACGCTCCCTCTACCTGGTGGCGACCGGCCTCACCGCCTGCGGGTTGGTGTTGAGCACCCTGTCCATGGACAGGGCCTAGGCTGGATGCGCACGCCCGTCGCCGATGGGGTTGGAAGGTCAGCCGATGGCGCCGACAGCCACGTACCGGTTGCAGCTCACCCCGACGTTCGGGTTCCGGGACGCAGCAGCGGTCGTGCCTTACCTGGCCGGTCTCGGCGTCTCGCACGTGTACCTCTCGCCGATCCTGGAGTGCACGCCGGGCTCCAACCACGGGTACGACGTGGTCGACCACGGCCTGCTCTCCGCCGAGCGGGGTGGGTACGAGGGCTGGCAGGTGCTGCAGAGCGCGCTGCGCGAGCACGGGCTCGGCTGCGTCGTCGACATCGTGCCGAACCACATGGCCGTCCCCGTCCCGCAGTCGCGCAACGCCGCGCTGTGGTCGGTGCTGCGCGACGGCAGGGACGCGGCGACCGCGCACTGGTTCGACATCGACTGGGACGCCGGCGGTGGCAAGCTCGTGCTCGCGGTGCTCGGCTGCGGTCTGGACGAGGCCATCGGTACGCAGCAGCTGAGCCGCGACGGCGACCGCCTCAGGTACCACGAGCACGAGTTCCCGGTAGCGCCCGGCACCGAGCACCTCGGCTGGCCCGAGGTCGTGCACGCACAGCACTACGTGCTCACCCACTGGTCGAACCCGGCGCAGCCGCTGAACTACCGGCGGTTCTTCGACATCGACGACCTGATCGCCCTGCGGGTGGAGGACGCCGACGTCTTCCAGCAGACGCACCGGCTGGTGCTCGAGCTCGTGCACCGCGGCGACATCCAGGGCCTGCGCGTCGACCACGTGGACGGGCTCGCCGACCCGGCCGGGTACGTCGACCGGCTGGCGGAGGCGGCCGGCGACACCTGGCTGGTGGTGGAGAAGATCCTCGCCCCCGGCGAGACGCTGCCCGCGGAGTGGCCGTGCGCCGGCACGACCGGCTACGACGCGCTCCGGGTGCTCGACACCGTCTGGCAGGACCCGGCGGGCCTGGCCGAGCTGGCCGCCGTGTACCGGCGCTTCACCGGCGAGGACCGTACGTACCCGGACGTGGAGCGGGAAGCCAAGCGAACGGTGCTCGCGCAGTTGTTCACCGCCGAGCGCGACCGGTTGCTCGCCCTGGCGTCCGGGCAGCTGCCTGCGGTCGACCGCACCCTGCTCGGCGAGGCTCTCGACGAGCTGCTGGTCGCGATGCCCGTGTACCGCACGTACCTGGAGCCGGGACGTAAGCCCGACGCCCGCGACTGCGAGGTGCTCGAGCGGGCACGGCGCGCCGCGGCCGAGCAGCGGCCGGCTGCCGCTGCTGCGATAGGCGAGTTCACCGCCTCGCTGCTCGACCCGGCGACCACCGAGCTCGTCGTCCGGTTCCAACAGCTCAGCAGCGCACTCACCGCGAAGGGGGTGGAGGACACCGCCGGTTACCGCTGGCACGCGCTGGTGTCGAGCTGCGAGGTCGGTGGCGACCCCGGGCGCCGCAGCGACGACCCCGTCGCGGAGTTCCACGAGCACGCCGGCCGGATGGCCGCCGCGGGCATGACCACGCTGTCCACGCACGACACGAAGCGCGGCGAGGACGTCCGCGCCCGGCTGGCGACGCTCACCGAGGTGCCGGCCGCGCGGGCGGCGCTGGTCGACGAGCTGCAGGCGGTCGACGCCGCCGTGGACCTGCCCACCAGGTACCTGGCCTGGCAGACCCGGCTCGGCGCCGCGCCGATCGACGAGGAGCGGCTGACGGCGTACCTGCGCAAGGCGTGCCGGGAGGCGAAGCTCGCCACCTCGTGGACCGCTCCCGACCCCGGCTATGAGGCGGCCGTCGAGCACTACGCTCGCGCCCTCGCCGCCGACGCGCGCATCGATGCGTTCGCCGGCGAGCTGCGCCTCGGCTGGATCAGCAACCTGCTGGCGCAGAAGGCGGTGCAGCTGACCATGCCCGGCGTGCCGGACGTCTACCAGGGCGCGGAGGGGATACACCTGGCCCTTGTCGACCCGGACAACAGGCGTCCCGTCGACTACGGCGCGCTCGGCGCGGTGCTCGCCGACGCCGACCGCGGGCAGCGGCCACCCTCGGTTCGCACCGACGACCCACAACGGCTCAAGGTGCACCTGACAAGCCGGCTGCTGCGGCTGCGCCGCGACCGGCAGGACCTCTTCACCAGGTACCAGCCGCTGCCCGCGCAGGGGGTGGCCGCGCGGCACGTGCTGGCGTTCAGCCGTGGCGGTGTCGTCGCCGTCGTACCCCGGCTGCCGGTCACGCTGGCCGGGGCCGGCGGCTTCCGCGACACCACCGTGGCGCTGCCGTCCGGCAGCTGGACTAGCCTGTTCAGCGGCACCACGCACGCGGGCACCGTGCGCGTCGAGCAGCTGCTCACCGACCTCCCCGTGGCCGTGCTCACGCGGGAGGTCTCCGCGTGACCGAGCTCCGGGTATGGGCGCCGGCCGCGTCCGCCGTCGACACCGTCCTCGACGACGGCCGGCACCCGATGGTGCCGGCGGACCGTCCCGGCTGGTGGACGGTCGACGTGCCCGACCTACCCGCCGGCGCCCGCTACGGGTTCGCCGTCGACGGCGGCGATCCGGTGCCCGACCCGCGCGGCGTGTGGCTGCCCGACGGTGTACACGTGCCCGGCCGGCACTACCGGCATGCCGACTACCGCTGGCACGACACCGGCTGGCGCGGCATCGCCCTGCCCGGTCGGGTCGTCTACGAGCTGCACGTCGGCACGTTCACCCCGGCGGGCACGTTCGCCGGCGCCGCGGAAAAGCTGGACCATCTCGTCGACCTCGGCATCGACGTCGTGGAGCTGCTGCCCGTGCACGCGTTCCCCGGTAGGCACGGCTGGGGCTACGACGTCGCGGCCCCGTTCGCCGTGCACGAGCCGTACGGCGGGCCGGACGGCCTCAAGGCGTTCGTGGACGCCTGCCACGCCCGCGGCCTGGCGGTGGCGCTCGACGTCGTCTACAACCACCTCGGGCCGGACGGGGCGTACCTCGCTACCTTCGGGCCGTACCTCACCGACAGCTACCGCACGCCCTGGGGACCCGCGGTGAACCTGGACGACCCGGGCAGCGACGACGTGCGCGAGTACATCGTCGAGAACGCGCTGATGTGGTTGCGCGACTTCCACGTCGACGGGTTGCGCATCGACGCCGTGCACGCGTTCCGCGACTCGTCGGCGACGCACCTGCTCGAGGAGCTCGCCGCCGCGGTGCGGGAGTTCGGCGTCGCCGCCGGCCGCACCACGTTCCTCGTCGCGGAGTCCGACCTCGGCGACCCGCGCATCGTCACCCCCACGGCCGGCGGCGGTTACGGGATCCACGCGCAGTGGAACGACGACTTCCACCACGCGCTGCACGTGACGCTCACCGGGGAGACCGACGGGTACTACGCCGACTTCAGCGGCCTGCCCGACCTGGCCACCGCTATAGAGCAGGGCTACGTCTACACCGGGCAGCACTCGCGGGTGCGCGGCCGGCGGCACGGGCGGCCGCCGGTGGGCGTCGCCGGCTGGCAGCTGCTCGGCTACCTGCAGACGCACGACCAGGTGGGCAACCGGGCCGGCGGTGAGCGCAGCTCGCACCTGCTCTCCCCCGGCCTGCTGCAGGTCGCCGCGGCGCTCGTCCTCACCTCTCCGTTCACCCCCATGCTGTTCATGGGCGAGGAATGGGGCGCCGCCACGCCGTGGCTGTTCTTCAGCGACCACCGCGACGAACGGCTCGCCGACAACGTTCGTACAGGCCGGCGCGCCGAGTTCGCCAGCTTCGGTTGGCGCGCCGACGAAGTGCCCGACCCGCAGGCCCCCGCGACGTTCCGCCGCTCGGTGCTCGACTGGGCCGAACGAGAGCGCGAGCCGCACCGCGACCTGCTCGACTGGCACCGGCGCCTGATCGCGCTCCGCAACGAGTTCCCCGCACTGGCCAGCGGCCCGCTCGGCGACAGCCACGTGACGTACGCCGCCGACGAGCGCTGGCTGGTCGTCGAGCGCGCCGGCGTCGTGGTGGCCGCTAACCTGGCCCTGCAGCCCCGGCTGCTCCCGTTGCCCACCAGGCCAGGGCAGGTGCTCCTGGCCTCCACCGACGACTACGCCTTTCGCGACGGACGTCTCGAACTGCCGGGCGAAACCGTCGCGATCTGCAAAGCCGAGTGACCACCATGCGCATGCTGTACCCCGCCGCCCCGGCCACACCGCTCGGGCGCCAGGACGAGCCGGACCTCGACGCGGTCTACGCGTACCCGGCCGCGAGCCCGTGGCTGCGCGCCAACATGATCGCCAGCGTGGACGGCGCCGCAGTGCTCGACGGCGGCTCCAGGGCGCTCGGCAGCGCGACCGACAGGAAGCTGATCGGCCACCTGCGCGGGCTTGCCGACGCGGTGATCGTGGGCGCGGGCACGGCGCGGGCGGAGAAGTACGGTCCGCTGCGGCCGAAGCAGGAGCGCAGGCAGCGGCGGCTGGCCGCCGGCCTCACCCCGGTGCCGCGGCTGGTCATCGTCTCCGGGTCGCTGGACCTCGACGTCTCGGCGTCCGCGTTCACCGAGGCGGAGCTGCCGACGGTCGTCGTCACGCACGCCGCCGCGGACCACGCCAGGCGCAAGCAGGTCGAGCAGGTCGCGGACATCGTCGTCGCCGGCAAGCAGCAGGTCGACGTACACGCGCTGATCGACGCGCTCGCCGCCCGCGGCCTCTCCCGGCTGCTGTGCGAGGGCGGCCCGGCGCTGCTCGGCACGTTCGCCGCCGCCGACCGGATCGACGACCTCTGCCTCACCGTCGCGCCGCTGCTCGTCGCGGGCGGCGAGACCCGGGTGACGAGCGGCCCTGCGGTGCAGCCGCCGCGCTCGCTCGACCTCGCCCACGTGCTCGAGCACGACGACTATCTCTACCTGCACTACACGAGGGCATAGTGGTCAGGGAAGATGAGGCATGAAACTGCCGGTCATGCCACCGATCAAGCCGATGCTGGCGAAGTCGGTGAAGGAGATCCCCCGCGGGGACTACTGCTACGAGCCGAAGTGGGACGGGTTCCGCGCCATCATCTTCCGCGACGGTGACGAGGTGGAGGTCGGCAGCAGGAACGAACGGCCGATGACCCGCTACTTCCCCGAGGTCGTCGAGGCCGTCAAGGCGAACCTGCCGGAGCGCTGTGTGGTCGACGGCGAGCTGGTGCTGCCCGACGCCGAAGGCGTGCGGCTGGACTTCGACGCGCTACAGCAGCGCATCCACCCCGCGGACAGCCGGGTACGGATGCTCGCGGAGCAGACCCCCGCCAGCTTCGTCGCGTACGACCTGCTCGCGCTCGGCGACACCAGCTACCTGGACCAGCCGTTCGAACGGCGCCGGGCCGACCTGGTGGAGGCGCTCGCCCCGGCGGGCGCGCCCGTGCACCTGACCAAGGCCACGACCGACTTCGACGTTGCAGCGCAGTGGTTCGAGCAGTTCGAGGGCGCCGGCCTGGACGGCGTGATCGCCAAGCCGCTCGGCGGCACGTACCAGCCGGACAAGCGCACCATGTTCAAGATCAAGCACGAGCGCACCGCCGACTGCGTGGTGGCCGGCTACCGGGTGCACAAGAGCGGCCCGGACGCGATCGGCTCGCTGCTGCTCGGGCCTGTACAACGACGAGGGCGAGCTGGCCAGCGTCGGCGTCATCGGCGCGTTCCCGCTGGCGCGCCGCAAGGAGCTGTTCACCGAGCTGCAGCCGCTTGTCACCACCTTCGACGACCACCCGTGGGCATGGGAGCGGCAGGAGGAGGGCAGCCGCACCCCGCGCAACGCCGAGGGCAGCAGGTGGAGCGGCGGCAAGGACCTGTCGTTCACGCCGCTGCGGCCGGAACGCGTCGTCGAGGTGCGCTACGACCACATGGAAGGCATCAGGTTCCGCCACACGGCGCAGTTCGTGCGCTGGCGCCCTGACCGCGACCCGCAGTCGTGCACCTACGCGCAGCTGGAGGAACCGGTGAACTTCGACCTGGCCGAGGTGCTGCGGCAGTAGCCGCGCTCAGCCACGGCCGAGGTCGCGCATCGCCTCCGCGGTCGCCTCGTCGCCGGTGTCGGCGAGCCCGGCGACCACGCCGTCGAAATCCGCATCCGGCCGGTTCTGGCTGAGCTTGAACTTGGCCTCGATCCGGCTGATCCGCACCCCCACCCCGGCGATGGCGCGCAGCTGCCCGTGCACGAACTTCGGCGGGGCGTCGTCCACGGACCACGGCTGCGGCCGCTGCGTCTCGTGGTGCTCGGTCAGCCTCCGTACGAGGCCGTCGCACCAGTCCGGGTCGTCGTGCACGACGAGCTCGCCGTAGCGTGGGCGGTGACGTAGTTCCACGTCGGCACCACCCGGCCGTGCTCCCGCTTGCTCGCGTACCACGACGGCGTGACGTACGCGTCCGGCCCGCGCACGATCACCAGCGCCTCGCCGAGCACCTCCTGCTGCCAGTGCTCGTTGTTGCGGGCCAGGTGGCCGAGCAGCGCACGCACCGCGTCGTCGTCCGGGCGGAACGCGGCGGGGACGTACATCGGCTAGCTCGGGTCGAGCGGCTCGTTGATGTCCGCGACCGAGGTCGGGTTGCCGGTGTAGCTGAGCTTCCGGGGGTCGCACCGGTAGATGTCGCGCAACGTCGCCACGGCCACCCGCGCCACGCCAGGCACCTTGATCGGCACGTGCAGCGTACGGGCGTAGTTCCAGGTGCCGCTCGCCTCGCCCTGCCCTGGCGGCGACCAGCCAAGACCGCGCATCCGCTGCTCCTGGTCCGGTGCCAGCCTGCGCCCGGAAGGCAGGAACTGGTTGCTGACCGCCTCGCACACGAGCGTGCCGCGCTGCCGGTTGCTCGCCAGCATGACGTAGTAGCCGCTGCTGGCCTCCTCCACCACCAGGAAGCCGTCGGTCTGCAGCAGCCGGTTCAGCCGCTGCTCGACGCCGGCCATGATCTTGTTCCACAGCTCGGGCGACTGCCCAGGCGGACCCTGCTGCGGGCCGGGCGGCTGCTGCGGCATCGGCGGGCGCTGCTGCGGCGGCGGACCGCCGTAGGGCGCGCCCGGCGGCGGCCCGTACTGCGGCGGGCGCTGCTGCGGCGGCGGACCGTAACCGGGTGGCGGGCCGTACTGGGGTCCTGGCGGGCGCTGCTGCGGTGGCGGACCGTAGCCCGGTGGCGGGCCGTACTGGGGTCCTGGCGGGCGCTGCTGCGGTGGCGGACCGTAGCCCGGCGGCCCGTACTGCGGCGGGCGCTGCTGGGGCTGTTGCGGCGGGCCGCCGTACGGCCCGGAAGGCGGCGGCGCGGACGGGCGCTGCGCGGGCGGCGGCTGCTGCGGCCGCGGACCCGACTGGTGCTGCGGCGGACCGGGCTGGTGCTGCGGCGGACCCGACTGGTGCTGCGCCGGCTGCGCGGGCGCCGGCGGTGGCTGCGGGCTCACCGAGGTGGGTGGCACGGACGGGTGCGACGAGTGCAGGGCGCTGCTCTCCGGCACGGCGCTGGGCGACGGGTCCGAGTCGCCGTACTTCTTGCCGGTGATCATGCAGGCCCGGCGGCTGTCCAGCGGCAGCTGTACGTCGCGCTCGGCCATCAGCTCGAGCAGCCGGGAGACGCCGCGGTCCTGCGCGAACTCGATCTCCGGTGTGGTCAGCGGGAACGCCCAGAGGAACCGGCAGCTCCTGCCTTCGATCTCCAGCTGGTCGAACGCCGGGTCCTCGTACACCGGCGGCAGCAGCACCACACCGGTCAGCAGCGACTCGTCGGTCAGCGTCTCGTCCGGGTCACCACCGAGCAGCTGGCCGGGCGCGTACCAGGTCTCCAGCCGGTGCACGAGCCGGCCGACGTCCTTCAGCATCCGGCACGGCCACCAGTGCGCCTCGTCGGTGCCGTAGGACCAGTTGGACGGCAAGTAGGTGAACAGCTCGATGTGGCGGTACTGCGCCATCGCGTCCGGCGCGGCCGTCGCCTTCGTGCTCACGCCGACGGTGAGGAGGGTGGTGCGGTCCCTGTTGTGTGCCGGGAGGTACGGGTCGAGGTCGATGCGGACCAGGTCGGACGAGGTCTCCGCCACGACGTTCGGGCACGGCCCGAGGTAGCGGTCGCAGTGCCCCTCGATGGCGTCGCGCCACGCCTCCTCGGCAGGATCGACCTCCGTCGAGGCATCCTCGTTCTCAGGCACTTCCGCCTGTTCCTCGACCATGACCTCCGTTGCCTTCCGCCCCGTAGCGCGCGTGCAGGCGCACAACGCGATCCCACGCAGGCGCAACCCTACCCTCTCCGTGTCAGTGGTGTGCACGCTCATACCAGGTGCGGCGAATCGGCCGAAATGACAGGTCAGGCCGCTACCGTTGGCTGCATGGCGCAGGCAATGGAAGTCGCGGTCGGCGAGCAACAGGTCCGGATCTCGAACCCCGACAAGGTGTACTTTCCGGACCGCGGATTCACCAAGAGCGACGTGGTCGACTACTTCCTCGCGGTCGGCGACGGCATTCTCGCCGCACTACGTGACCGGCCGACCACGTTGGAACGCTGGCCGTCCGGCGTCTTCCCCGGCGCGAAGCTGTCCACCCGGCAGGACAACCGCGGCGACGCGTTCTACCAGAAGCGGGTGCCGAAGGGCGCGCCACCGTACGTCGAGACGGCGACGATCAGCTTCCCCAGCGGCCGCACCGCCGACGAGGTCTGCCCTACCGAGCTGGCCGTGGTCGCCTGGGCCGCCAACCTCGGCACGCTGACCTTCCACCCCTGGCCCGTGCGCAAGCCGAACGTCGACCACCCGGACCAGCTCCGCATCGACCTCGACCCGCAGCCCGGCACCGACTTCGCCGACGCCGTACGGGTCGCCGGCGAGCTGCGCGGGCTGCTCGCCGAGCTCGGCATGGCCGGCTGGCCGAAGACGTCCGGCGGCCGCGGCCTGCACGTCTACGTGCCGATCCAGCCGCGGTGGACGTTCGTGGAGGCCCGCCGCGCGCTCATCGCGCTCGGCCGCGAGCTCGCCCGGCGGATGCCGGACCAGGTCACCGTCAACTGGTGGAAGGAAGAGCGCGGCGAGCGCATCTTCATCGACTACAACCAGATGGCCCGCGACCGCACGATCGCGTCCGCGTACTCCGTGCGGCCGAACCCGCAGGTCCGCGTCTCGGCGCCGCTGCGCTGGGAGGAGCTCGGCGACGTCGCTCCCGACGACTTCGACATCGCCACCATGCCGCAGCGGTTCGCCGACGTCGGCCACCTGCACGCGGACCTGGACGAGCACGCGTACGACCTCGACACCCTGCTCGAGTGGTCCGCCAGGGACGAACGCGACGAGGATCTCGGCGACCTCCCCTATCCCCCCGACTACCCGAAGATGCCCGGCGAGCCGATGCG
>WHTA01000044.1 GCA_009379825.1 Streptosporangiales bacterium | reverse complement strand
CTTTCCACTACCGATCAGGAAGCTGATCTACACCACGAACGGGATAGAGAGCCTGAACTCGCGGTTCCGGCAGGCCGTCCGGCGTCGCGGGCACTTCCCCACTGAGCAGGCCGCGATGAAGATCCTCTACCTGACCGTGCGACAAGATCACCCTCACCGGCACCACCATCGACACCGTCGCCGCCACCAGCACCACAGCGCTCGCCCAACCCACACCAATGGGCGGCGATAATCGACCCGAAACGGGCTCAACCGCCATCGACAAGCGGGAACCTGGGACCGTCTGTGTAGCGCCCCCGGCAGGAATCGAACCTGCGACACACGGTTTAGGAAACCGTTGCTCTATCCCCTGAGCTACGAGGGCAACTCTGGTGACCAGGCTACCGGTTGGCCTGCGGGCGCTGTCACGGTGTGGGCGTGTTGCGGGCGGCGTGTGCGGCTAGGCCGCGGGCGGTGGTCTCGATGAAGGTGCCCAGGGTGCGTTTGAGCATGCCGCCGGTGCCTGGCAGCTTCGGATAGAAGGTGGAGTGCCAGTGGATCGCGGTGCCGTTGGTGTCCGGGGTGAGGGTGATGTCGGCGCGGTAGTCGCGGATCGGTAGGCCGGACAGGGTCGTGTAGCTGACGCGCTCGTTCGGTACCAGCTCGAGCACCTGCTCGCGGTTCACCACGGTGCCTGACCAGCGCTTCGTGCGGAAGACGCGGATGGCGCCGGCGGCGTCCGGGTCGCCGTCGACCGGCGTCTCCGACTCGTAGCTGTCGACGGGGGACCAGGTCGGCCAGCTGGCGCCGGCGCGCAGCAGTGCGTACACGGTCGCCGGGGTGGCGGCTGTGTGTACGCGGACGTCGATCTCCTGCCTTCTCATCGCGGGCCTCCCAGCGGTGTGTACCTCTTGGTACACGTACCAGATGGTACACACCGTTCGGCAGTCTGGCCCAACGCCCCTGGCGGCCCTACCATCCTGGGTAGGCGACCCGCCCGAGGCGTGCGCCGCCTACTGGACCCGGACCGCCGGCGGCTGGCCGGTGAGTGAAGCGGAGGCCCGAGACCACGACACTTCGGCCGGCTGCTCGGCATCCCGTCCAGCCGGTTCGGTGCGGACGAGGGAGGTTCTAGTGACCAGGCACGTCGACTTCGTCATCGTAGGTGGTGGGTCGGCCGGGTCGGCCCTGGCGAACAGGCTCAGTGCCGACCGGTCGACCTCGGTACTGGTCCTCGAGGCCGGCCGCAGTGACTTCAAGGTCGACCCATTCGTCCACATGCCGGCCGCGTTGCCCTACCCGATCGGCAACCGGTTGTACGACTGGAAGTACGAGTCCGAGCCCGAGCCGCACATGGGTGGCCGGCGGGTGTACCACGCGCGCGGCAAGGTGCTCGGCGGTTCGAGCAGCATCAACGGGATGATCTTCCAGCGGGGCAACCCGATGGACTTCGAGCGATGGGCCGCCGACCCGGGCATGGAGCAGTGGGGCTATGGCCACTGCCTGCCTTACTTCAAACGGATGGAGACGTGCCTGGCGGGTGCGGACCAGTGGCGGGGCGGCAGCGGCCCGCTCGTCCTGGAGCGCGGTCCGGCGACCACCCCGCTGTTCGGTGCGTTCTTCGAGGCGGTCCAGCAGGCCGGATATCCGCTCACCGACGACGTGAACGGGTACCGACAGGAAGGCTTCGCGCCGTTCGACCGCAACGTGCACCGCGGGCGCAGGCTCAGCGCCGCGCGAGCGTATCTCCACCCGGTGATGGGCCGACCCAACCTGCGCGTCGAGACGCTGGCACACGCGACGCGGCTCGTCGTCGAGGGTACGCGCGTCGTCGGAGTGGACTACGTCCGCGCCGGCCGGGTGCGCCGCACGGTGCGGGCCGGCGAGGTCATCCTGTGCGGCGGAGCGATCAACTCACCGCAGCTGCTGCAGCTGTCCGGCATCGGCAACGGCAACGACCTCCGGGCGCTCGGCATCGACGTGGTCGCGGACCTGCCGGGCGTCGGGGAGAACCTGCAAGACCACCTCGAGGTGTACGTGCAGTACGCGTCCAAGCAGCCGGTGTCGCTCGCGCCGTGGCTCAGGCACCGGCACAAGCCGCGGATCGGTGCGGAGTGGCTGCTGATGCGGAAGGGGGTGGGTGCGTCGAACCACTTCGAGGCCGGCGGCTTCGTCCGTAGCAATGACCGCGTCGACTACCCGAACCTGATGTTCCACTTCTTGCCGGTCGCCATCCGGTACGACGGGTCGAGGCCAGCTGCCGAGCACGGCTACCAGGTACACATCGGTCCGATGACCTCGGACTGCCGGGGAACGGTGCGGTTGCGCTCCACCGACCCGTTCGAGCATCCGGCGCTGCAGTTCAGCTACCTGTCGACCGAGAACGACCGGCGCGAGTGGGTCGAGATGGTGACCGCGGCGCGCCAGATCATGTCCCAGTCGGCGTTCGACCCGTTCAACGACGGTGAGATCTCGCCGGGCCCTTCGGTCGAGACCGAGCAGCAGATCCTCGACTGGGTGGCGCGCGACGCGGAGACGGCGCTGCATCCGTCCTGCACTGCGCGGATGGGTACCGACGAGCGCAGCGTCGTCGACCCGGCCAGCATGCGGGTACACGGCATCGAGGGTCTCCGCGTGGTCGACGCGTCCGTGATGCCCTACATCTCCAACGGCAACATCTACGCGCCGGTGATGATGCTCGCCGAGAAGTCGGCGGACCTGGTCCAGGGCAACACCCCGCCCGCGCCCGTGGACGTCCCGTACTACCGATTCCGGGACAACAGCCCGCTGTATCCGCCCGGCGACCCACGCAACGCGACCGCCACAGGAGCGACGTCATGAGCCAGACAGAACAGGCCGCGCCGCCCACCGAACCCGCCACTCGCGTCAACTGGGTCGTCTTCGTCGGCTCGTCGGCCGGTATCCTCGCGATCGCCGTCTGGTCGATGGTCGCCCCGAGCGCTGCTGCCGCGGCGATAGGCGTCGTCGTGGGTTGGGCGTCGCGCTGGTTCGGCTGGTTCTACATCCTGCTCGCGACGGTGATCCTCGTCTTCGTACTGGTCCTCGCGTTCTCGCGATACGGCAAGACGAAGCTGGGGCCACAGCACTCCAAACCCGAGTTCGGCACGTTCTCCTGGGCCGCCATGCTGTTCGCCGCCGGTATTGGTACCGACGTGATGTTCTTCTCGGTCGCCGAACCCGTCACGCAGTACCTCGACCCGCCGGCGGGTCAGGGCGAGACCGTGGAGGCCGCCAGGCAGGCCACCGTGTGGACGTTGTTCCACTACGGGATCACCGGATGGGGTATGTACGCGTTGATGGGGATGGCGTTGGCCTACTTCGCGTACCGCATGAACCTGCCGTTGAGCATCCGCTCGGCGCTCTATCCGCTTGCCGGCCGGCGCATCTACGGTCCCCTCGGGCACGGCGTCGACCTGGCCGCCGTGCTCGGCACGATCTTCGGCATCGCGACGTCGCTGGGCATCGGTGTGGTGTTGCTCAACTACGGGCTGACGGCCCTGTTCGGTATCCCTGAGGGCCTGGGTGCGCAGACCGGCCTCGTCGTCCTCGCCATCATCATGGCCACCGTCTCCGCGGTGACCGGGGTCGACCGGGGCATCCGTCGCCTGTCCCAGCTCAACGTACTGCTGGCGATCGTGCTGGCACTCTTCCTTCTGGTCAGTGGGCGTACCGCCTTCCTGCTCAACGCGTTCGTGCAAGACATCGGCAACTACGTCGCCACCTTCGCCGACAAGACGCTGGAGACCTTCGCCTTCACCCAACCCACGGCGTGGCTCAACACCTGGACCCTGTTCTTCTGGGCGTGGTGGATCGCCTGGGCCTCCTTCGTGGGGCTGTTCCTGGCACGTATCTCCCGTGGGCGCACCATCCGCCAGTTCGTCGTGGGAACGCTCACCATCCCGTTCTTCTACATCGTCATGTGGGTGTCGATCTTCGGTAACAGCGCTCTGTCGGTCGTGCGGGGCGGGAACGAGGGGTTCGGCGAGACGGCGGTCGACAACCCCGCCCGTGGGTTCTACGACCTGCTGGCCGAGTACCCGGCGTTCGGAGTCGTCGCCTCGGTGGCGACGTTCGTCGGGCTGTTGTTCTACGTCACGTCCGCCGACTCCGGTGCGCTGGTGATGGGCGACCTCACCTCGTACCGGAAGACCCCGCAGGACGACGCTCCTCCACCGCTGCGCATCTTCTGGGCCACGGCCACCGGGTTGCTCACCCTGGCGATGCTGATCGTCGGAGGGGTGCCGGCACTGCAGAACGCCACCATCATCATGGGCCTGCCGTTCGCGTTCGTGCTCGTGCTGGTCATGCTCGGTCTGTACAAGGCGCTACGCGTGGAGGGGTACCGCGCGGACAGCCACCAGCGCAGCCTGCCCGGCTCGCTGTCCGGGCGCGGCACCGACGGTGCCGACCGGGCGCCCACCGGAGAATGGCGGCGGCGACTGCGGCGCAGCATGGACTTCCCCACCTATGCGGCAGCAGTGCAGTTCCTCGGCGCGACCGCGCTTCCCGCGGTCTCTCAGGTCACCGACGAGCTGCGCGAGCACGGCGTCGAGGCAACCGTGCACGACGGGACGGGCGACCAGGACGCCGCGTACGTCGAGCTGCGGGCGGGCCTGGGCGAGGAACCGCCGTTCGTCTACCGGATCTCACCGCAGAAGTGCGGTATCCCGTCGTACGGAGTTCGGTTCCAGCCCGGCAGCAACTTCTACTATCGGCTCGAGGTGCACCTGACCGAGGGTGGCCAAGACTACGACGTGATGGGCTATACGCACGGTCAGCTGATGGACGACATCCTCGACCAGTACGAGCGGCATCTGGAGTTCGCCCGGCTGCACCGGGAAGGCATCGGCTGACGCTTACCGGCCGCGTTCCCCGGCGGGTCTGTACCATGTGGTACATGCCTACCTCCGCAGCCGGGTCGCCGCGGGAGCGGTTGCTTGCGGCCGCCACCGCGTACGTCGCCGAGCACGGGCTCGGCGCGGTAAGCCTGCGGCAGCTCGCGACCGCGCTCGGCACCAGCCACCGGATGCTGATCTACCACTTCGGGTCGCGGGACGGGTTGCTGGTCGAGGTCGTGCGCGCGGTGGAGCAGCGGCAGCGCGCCGCGTTCGCCGAGCTGCTGCAGGGGGCCGGCGACGAGGAGCCGCTCGACGTGATGCGCAGGCTGTGGCGCCGCTTCGTGGACACGTCGCAGGCGCCGTACGAGCGGCTGTTCTTCGAGCTCTACGGCCGGGCGCTGCAGGGCGACCCGGCGGCCGCGCCGCTGCTCGACGGGATCGTGGCGTCGTGGCTGCCGCCGCTGACCGAGCTGTGCGAGCGCGCCGGCTTCGACCCGGAGACCGCGCAGGCGCAGGCACGGCTGCAGGTCGCCGTCACCCGCGGGCTGCTGCTCGACCTGCTCGCCACCGGCGACCGGACCGCGGTGCAGGCAGCGATCGACCACTACGTGGACATGCTGGAGCTACGGTTGGCCGCCTCGGCGCGGCGGCAGTAGAGGAACAGCTGCACCTCGGGCGGTGCGTCCGGCGTGGCCGGTTCGTACGCGTACTCGCGCAGGTCGAGGACGTCGAAGCCGGCCGCGGTCACCAGTGCGCACAGCTCGTCGCGTGGATAGCCGGTGACGCGCAACGTGTTGCCGAGGAACGGGATCGGGACGTCGTCGAGGTCGGCCTCCACCATGGCGAGCGCAAGCAGCCCGCCGGGTGAGAGCACGTCGCGCAGCCGCTGCAGTGCCGTCGGTACGTCCGCGCGGAGCAGCATGAGCAGCGCGAAGAACGCCACGACCGCGTCGAAGGTGCCGAGCGAAGCGTCCAGGTCGAGCACGTCGAGCTGCCGGAAGTCGGCGTCAGGTACGTTCTGCCTGGCCAGGTCGAGCATCCCCGCGGAGATGTCCACGCCGGTCACCGCGTGACCGGCCTCGTGCAGACGCCGCGCCGTGGGCACGCCGGTGCCGCAGCCGGCGTCCAGCACCCGGCCACCGGCGGGTAGTTGTGTGGCAAGCCAGTCGCCCGCCTCGAGCTGGCCCTGCTTGTGGGGGAACGCCTCGTCGTACCTGGCGCCGATCTGGTCGAAGGCCGCCGCCTGCCGCTGCGCCGGGGTGTCTGGCTGCATGGTCATCCCGACAGTGTGGCGCGTTCTGGCGCGTCATGGGAGGCTCGTACGGTGAAGCTGAAGCTCGACCTACACGACATCTACAACCGCGGCCACGAGATCGACCGTGCACTCGAGCAGATCATCGACGAGGCGATCGAGAAGAAGGCGCCCGTCGTGGAGATCATCCCCGGCAAGGGCTCGGGACAGCTGAAGAAGAAGGTCCTACGGTTCCTCGACCGCAAGGACGTCAAGGCCAGGTACCACCGCGTGGACAAGGACGCCAAGAACCACGGCCGGCTGTTCGTCTACTTCAAGCACAAGTAGCCGGCAGGTCAGCCGTCGAGCAGACGGGCGGCGTCGACCACTAGTGGGTCGAGGTCGTCGACGTCGCCGGATGCTACGTGCTCGACCAGCTGCTGGCGCATCCGGCGTTCCCAGAACTGCCTGATGTGGTTCGCGATCGCCTTCGCGGCCGCGTCCGGGGGCAGGTGGTGGAACTGGACGGCGATGTCGTTTGCCAGCCGCACCTGAGTCGCGATCGTCACCGCGGCCTCAATCCACCAACGCCGCGGGCACGTCGACCTCGGCCTCGTGTGCCGGCTGCTGTGCTCTCGGGCTGGCGAGGCCGACCTGCACCGCCGTCACCTTGTACTCGGGACAGTTGGTCGCCCAGTCCGAGTGCTCGGTCGTGACCACGTTCGCGCCGGTGACGGGGAAGTGGAAGGTCGTGTAGACGACGCCCACCGGCATCCGGTCCGCGATCTTCGCGTGCAGCGTGGTCTCGCCGACCCGGCTGGCCAGCGTGACCGGATCGCCGTCGTTGATGCCGCGGTCCTCCGCGTCGTGCGGGTGGATCTCCAGCACGTCTTCGTGGTGCCAGGTCACGTTGTCCGTACGCCTGGTCTGCGCGCCCACGTTGTACTGCGACAGGATGCGCCCGGTCGTGAGGATCAGCGGGAACTTCCGCGTGCTGCGCTCCTCGGTCGGCACGAACGCGGTCGGGATGAACTTCCCCTTGCCGCGGACGAACTCGCCGATGTGCATGACCGGGGTGCCCTCTGGGGCCTTGTCGTTGCACGGCCACTGCACGCTACCCAGCCGATCGAGCTTGTCGAACGAGACGCCGGCGAACGTCGGTGTCGTCGCGGCGATCTCGTCCATGATCTCGCGCGAGTGGCCATAGTGCATGTCGTAGCCCATCGCCTGTGCGATCTCGCAGGCGACCTGCCACTCGTCCTTGCCACACTTTGCGGCCATCACCGGGCGCACCCGGTTGATCCTGCGCTCGGCGTTGGTGAACGTGCCGTCCTTCTCCAGGAACGACGTGCCGGGTAGGAACACGTGCGCGTACTTGGCGGTCTCGTTCAGGAAGAGATCCTGGACGACCAGCAGGTCGAGGTTCGACAGTGCCGCGACGACGTGCTTGGTGTTCGGGTCGGACTGCGCGATGTCCTCGCCCTGGACGAACAGCGCGCGGAACGAGCCGTCGATGGCGGCGTCGAACATGTTGGGGATCCGCAGGCCAGGCTCGGGCAGGATCTCCTTGTGCCACAAGCTTTCGTAGATGTCTCGTACGGAGTCGTCGGAGACGTGCCGGTAGCCAGGCAGCTCGTGCGGGAACGACCCCATGTCGCAGGAGCCCTGCACGTTGTTCTGTCCGCGCAACGGGTTGACGCCGACGCCCTCCCTGCCGATGTTGCCGGTGGCCATCGCGAGGTTGGCCATGCCCATCACCATGGTGGAGCCCTGGCTGTGCTCGGTGACGCCGAGGCCGTAGTAGATCGCCGAGTTCGGGGCCGTGGCGTAGAGCCTGGCCGCCGCCCGTAGGTCCGCGGCGGGTACGCCGCTGATCTCCTCGATCGCTTCCGGGCTGTTCTCCGGCCTGGCGATGAACTCCGCCCAGGTGTCGTAGTCCTCGCAGCGCTCCTCGACGAACTCCCGGTCGACCAGACCCTCGGTCACCGCGACGTGCGCGATCGCGTTCACGACCGCGACGTTGGTGCCGGGCCGCAGCGGCAGGTGGTGCGCGGCCTCGACGTGCGGTGACTTCACCAGGTCGATGCGGCGCGGGTCTACGACGATGAGCTTCGCGCCCTCGCGCAGCCGGCGCTTCATCCTGGAAGCGAACACCGGGTGGCCGTCGGTCGGGTTGGCGCCGATCAGCATGATGACGTCGGCCTTGGCGACCGAGCGGAAGTCCTGCGTGCCCGCGGACGTGCCGAACGTCTGCTTCAGCCCGTAACCCGTCGGCGAGTGGCACACCCGCGCACAGGTGTCCACGTTGTTGTTGCCGAACGCGGCGCGAACCATCTTCTGCACCGCGTAGACCTCTTCGTTTGTGCACCGGGAAGAGGTGATGCCACCGATGGCGCCCATGCCGTAGCTGTCCTGGATGTCGCGCATCCTGGTGGCGACGAACGAGATCGCCTCGTCCCAGGACACCTGCCGCCACTCGTCGTCGATCGAGTCGCGCATCATCGGGTCGAGCTGGCGGTCGCTGTGCGTCGCGTAGCCGTACGCGAACCTGCCCTTGACGCAGGAGTGCCCCTCGTTCGCGCCACCCTGCTTCGACGGCACCATGCGGACGACCTCGTCGCCGCGCAGCTCGGCGCGGAACGAGCAGCCGACACCGCAGTACGCGCAGGTGGTCTCGACGCTGCGGGTGGGCATGCCGAGGTCGATCACCGACTTCTCCAGCAGCGAGTCGGTGGGGCAGGCCTGCACGCAGGCACCGCAGGAGACGCACTCAGAGTTCATGAACGAGTCGCCGGCGCTCGCCGCGACCCGCGAGTCGAAGCCGCGCCCCTCGATGGTCAGGGCGAACGTGCCCTGGGTCTCGTCGCACGCACGTACGCAACGGGAGCAGACGATGCACTTGCTCGGGTCGTAGGTGAAGTACGGGTTGCTGTCGTCGACCTCGTCGTGCAGGTGGTTCTCGCCGTCGTGGCCGTACCGCATGTTCACCAGGCCCACCTCGCGGGCCCGATCCTGGATCTCGCAGTCGCCACCCTCGCCGCAACCCGAGCAGTCCTCCGGGTGGTCGGAGAGGTACAGCTCCATCACGCCCTGGCGGAGCTTGTCGAGCTTCGACGTCTTCGTGGTGACGTTCATGCCGTCACGTACGGGGGTGGTGCACGACGCGGGTGTGCCGCGCTGGCCGTCGATCTCCACCAGGCAAAGGCGACAGGAGCCGAACGCCTTCAGCGAGTCGGTGGCACACAGCTTCGGCACGTCGACACCGGCGAGCGCGGCCGCGCGCATCACGGACGTACTTTCGGGCACGCTGACCTGTCGACCGTCGATCTCCACCTCGACCGTCGACTCGGCGGTGCTCGCCGGGGTACCGAGGTCGCTGTCCTTCATGACCGTCATGGATTGGCCTCCGTCACCGATTCGGTTCGGCCGTTGCCGAGGAAGTCTTCCTCGAAGTTCTCGAGCGCGCTCTTCACGGGCATCGGGGTGAGCCCGCCCATCGCGCACAGCGACCCCTCGGTCATCAGGCCGCAGAGGTCGTCTAGCAGCACCAGGTTCTCGTCGCGGTTCTCGCCGGCGACGATCTTGTCGATCACCTCGACACCGCGCACCGAGCCCACCCGGCACGGTGTGCACTTGCCGCACGACTCCTCGGCGCAGAACTCCATGGCGAACCGCGCCTGCTTCGCCATGTCGGCGGTGTCGTCGAACACCACGACGCCGCCGTGCCCGATCATCGCGTCCGCGGCGGCGAACGCCTCGTAGTCCATCGGCAGGTCGAACCGCGACGTCGGCACGTACGAGCCGAGCGGGCCGCCGACCTGTACGGCCTTCACCGGCCGGCCCGACCTGGTGCCGCCGCCGTAGCCGTTGACCAGCTCGCCCAGGGTGATGCCGAACGCGGTCTCGAACACCCCGCCGTGGGCGATGTTGCCGGCCAGCTGGAAGACCTGGGTGCCGCGCGAACGCTCGACCCCGAGCTCGGCGTACGCGGCGGCACCCTCGGCCATGATCGTCGGCACGCTGCCCAGGGTCAGCACGTTGTTGACCACTGTCGGCTTGCCGAACAACCCCTCGATGGCGGGCAGCGGCGGCTTGTACCTGATCATGCCGCGCTTGCCCTCGAGGCTCTCCAGCATCGACGTCTCTTCGCCGCAGATGTACGCGCCCGCGCCCACCCGTACGTAGAGGTCGAAGTGCAGCTCGGAGTCGAGGATGCGTTCGCCGAGCACCCCGCGCGCGTACGCGATATCGATCGCCCGCTGCAGTGTGGCGACGGCGTCGGGGTACTCGGACCTGATGTAGATGTAGCCCTCGGTGGCGCCGACGGCGTGTGCGGAGATCGCCATGCCCTCGATGAGCGTGAACGGGTCGCCTTCCATCAGCATCCGGTCGGCGAACGTGCCGCTGTCGCCCTCGTCGGCGTTGCAGCAGATGAACTTCAGCTCACCTGGGGTGTCGAGTACGGTCTTCCACTTGATGCCGGCGGGGAAGCCGGCACCGCCGCGGCCGCGCAGCCCGGAGTCGGTCACCGCGGCCACCACGTCCGCCGGTGCCATGGACAGTGCCGTACGGAGCCCGTCGAGCCCACCGGCGGCGACGTAGTCGTCCAGCGAAAGCGGGTCGATGACGCCGACCCTGGCGAAGGTGAGCCTGGTCTGGTCGCGTAGCCAGGGTAGCTCCTCGACCGGTCCGAGGCGCAGTGCGTGCTCGGCGCCGTCGAGCATGCCCGCGGCGACCAGGTCGTCCACGTCGCCGGGGGCGACCGGGCCGTACCCGACGCGTACGCCGTCGACGACGACCTCGACCAGCGGCTCCAGCCAGAGCATGCCGCGGCTGCCGTTGCGTACGACCTTGACGTCGCGGCCGGCAGCGGCGGCGGCGCGTTCGACGGCGGCTGCGACCTCGTCGGCACCGACCGAGCGGGCGGACGAGTCGCGCGGGACGTAGACCGTGGTCATGGCGCCACCGCCTTGCCGACGAGGGAGTCGAAGCGGGCGGCGTCCACCCGGCCGTACATGGTGCCGTCGACCTGTACCGAGGGGCCGAGCGCGCAGTTGCCCAGGCAGAACACCTGGTCGACGGTCACCCGCCCGTCGGCGGTGGTGTCACCGAGCTCGACGCCCAGGGAGCGCCTGGCGTGCGCCACCAGCGCCTCGGCGCCGACCGACTGGCAGGCCTCCGCGCGGCAGATGCGTACGGTGCTCTGGCCGGGCGGGCGGTCGCGGAAGTCGTGGTAGAAGGTGACCACTCCGTGCACGTCCGCGCGGGAGAGGTTGAGCTCCTCGGCGAGGATCGGCACCACGGCGGGGTCGACGTGCCCGAACTCGTCCTGGATGCCGTGCAGGACGGGCAGCAGCGCACCGCGTTCGCCGCGGTGGGCAGCGACGACCGCACGTACCCTGTCGTCGAATGACTCGTTGCTCCGATCGGCCGTCACGACCGCTTCCACCCACCTTCACACCGCAGGCGGCCAGGCTGGCATCCTTCGGCGAGAGACGCCATTGTCTGCAGAATAACGGCCGGCACCGACCCGTGGCACGACTCTTTGCGCAAGTCGCATCGCGGCCCCCGCCGGCGCAGGGGATTCCCATATCGTGAGCCGAAAAGTCCCAGATACTGAGCTTTCCGGCGCCGGCTCCGGTGCCGTCATCATTCGCCACGAGATTCTACGCGGTGAACGCCATGACACAAGGGTGCGGTTGCCGCGACCGCGGTGGGTCAGCGGCCGGTGAAGTTCGGCGGGCGCTTCTCCTGGAAGGCGGCCGGGCCCTCCTTGGCGTCGTCGGTGAACTTCAGCAGCCGGCTGAGCGCCTGCTCCATCCGCAGCCCGCCGGCCAGGTCGAGGTCGGACGAACGTAGCGCCAGCTCCTTGATCGCCTGCAGGGCGAGCGGCGCGTTCTTCGCGACCCGCTCGGCGTACGCCCGCGCGGTGGCCATCAGGTCGCCGGCGGGCACCACCTCGTTGACCAGCCCCCACCGCTCCGCGCGCTCGGCCGAGATCGAGTCGCCGGTCAGCAGCATCTCCATGGCGATCGCGTGCGGCAGCTGCTTCACCACCCGTTGGGTGCCGCCGTTGGCCGGCAGCACGCCGCGCTTGACCTCCGCCAGGCTGAACGTGGCGTGCGACGCCGCGATGCGCAGGTCGGTGGCGAGCAGCAGGGTCATGCCGCCGCCGAGGCAGTAGCCGTTGACGGCGGCGATCACCGGCTTCCAGAACTCCAGCCCGCGGTTGAGCAGCTGGTCCTTCTGAGTGAGCCAGAACTCCTCCAGCCCCGGCGGGTTGCCGACGAAGCTCTTCAGGTCCGCGCCGGTCGTGAACGACTTCTCGCCGGCGCCGGTGATGATGACGACCCGGACATCCTGGTCGTCGCGTGCACGCTGCCAGGCCGCCGACAGTGCGGTGTACGCCTCGGCGTCGAGTGCGTTCAGCCGCTCCGGACGGTTCATCACGATCGTCGCGATGCCGTCGGCGACCTCGTAGTCGATGCTCACTGGCTACCCCTTCATCGCCTTGCCGAGCAGGCTGCGCGCGACCACCATCCGGTGCACCTCGGACGGCCCCTCGCCGATCCGTTTGATCCGCAGCTCCCGGTACCAGCGCTCCAGCGGCATCTCCTTGCTGACGCCCATGCCGCCGAGCACCTGGATGCAGCGGTCGACGACCCGCCCCGCGGTCTCCGTAGCGTAGACCTTGGCCACCGAGGAGGCGGTCTTGAAGTCCTTGCCCATGTCGGCGAGCCAGGCCGCCTGGTAGACCAGCAGCCGGGCGGCGCGCAGCTCGATCTCCGAGTCGGCGACCATCCACTGCACCGCCTGCTTCGCGGCGAGCACGCTGCCGAACGTCTCCCGCTGCTTCGCGTAGTCGACCGCGAGGTCGAGCGCCGCCTGCGCGATGCCGATGGTGCCTGCGGCGTACGGCGGCCGGGCGTGCAGCAGCCAGCGCTCCGCCACCTGGAAGCCCTTGCCCTCCTCGCCGAGCAGGTTCTGGGAGGGGATGCGGCAGTCCTCGAAGTGCACCTCGCAGGGCGACCAGGCGCGGATGACCTCGACCGGCCGTGCGCTGAAGCCCGGGGTGTCGGTGTCGACGATGAAACAGCCGATCCCGTCGCGCCCGCGCCCCGGCCTGGTCCTGGCGAAGACGATGCCCCAGCGTGCGGTGTCCGCGCCGGAGATCCAGAGCTTGGTGCCGTTGAGCACCCAGCTGTCGCCGTCGCGTTCGGCCCGTGTGCTGATGCTGCGGCCGGGGTCGGAGCCGCCGCTCGCCTCGGAGATGGCGACGAACGTCTTGCGGTCGCCGTGCTCGATGGCCGGCAGCGCGTAGCGCTCGATCTGCTCCTTCGTGCCGTCGAAGATGATGTTCGGCGGGTCCCAGCCGAACGCGCCGAGCGCGGGTACGTAAGCGCCCATCCGGCACTTCGCGGCCTCCTCGGCCACCACGCACTCGCCGAGGTTGCTGAGACCGGCGCCGCCGTACTCGGCGGGGGTCTGCATGCACCACAGGCCGGACTGGCGGGCCTTGCGATGGAGCTCGGCGAGCTGGTCGTCGGGCACCTTGTACGCGTCTGAAGGCAGCTGCTCCTCGAGCGGCAGCACCTCGCGGCGCATGAACGTCGCGACGGAGTCGCGCAGCTCCACCAGCTCGTCGGGCAGCTCCCAGCCGTCGGTCGTCGCAGTCATACCTTCGCCTTCTCCTCTGCCGCCTCGATCACGCCGGTACCGGCCACCGTCCGCACCCGGCACTCCCCCACGGTCACCCAGACGTCCATGCCGGGCGCCCAACCGTCGAGCTCGTCGGGTACGGCCTGCGAGCGCAGGGTCATCTCGCCGACGCGGACGTAGAGGTCGGCCAGGTTGCCGAGGTAGACGATGTCGTCGACGACGCCGCGGACGGTGTTCCCGCTGGCCTCGGGTGCTTGCGCGGACACCTTCACGTGCTCGGGCCGGATGGCCACCGTGACGTCGGCGCCGCCGCCGACGTCCGTGCCGGCGCGGCCGGTGAGCGCGACGTCGCCGGGCAGCCGTAGCCGTACGGTGTCACCGTCGGTGCCGGCGACCTTGGCCTGCACGAAGTTGGTGATGCCCATGAAGTCCGCTGCGAACGGTGTGCGGGGCTCCTCGTAGAGATCCTTCGCCGAGCCGAGCTGCACGATCTCGCCGTCCTTCATGAGCGCGATGCGGTCGGCGACGACCATCGCCTCCGACTGGTCGTGCGTGACGTAGACGGCCGTGATGCCGACGCGTTGCTGGATCTGCCTGAGCTCGAACCGCATGTGCTCGCGCAGCTTGGAGTCGAGGTTGCTCAGCGGCTCGTCGAACAACAGCAGCCGCGGTTCGGGGGCGAGGCTGCGCGCGACGGCCACCCGCTGCATCTGGCCACCGCTGAGCTGCCCGGCATAACGGCTCTCCATGCCGGGCAGGCCGACGAGCTCGAGCACCTCGCGCACCCGGTCGCCGATCTTGTCCTTCGGCCACTTGTTGGTCTTCAGCGTGTACGCGATGTTGCCGTGCACCGTCATGTGCGGCCACAGCGCGTACGACTGGAACACCATGCCGAGCTGTCTGCGTTCCGGTGGCAGCGTGAAGCCGGGCTCGGAGAACGTCTTGCCGCCCACGGAGATGCGGCCACCCTCGATGCTCGCGAGTCCGGCGATGGACCGCATCAGCGTCGTCTTTCCGCAACCGCTCGGGCCGAGCAGGCAGAGGAACTCGCCCTCCGCCACGCCGAGCTCGATGCCGCGCAGCGCCGTGAAGTCGCCGTACTTCTTGACGACCTGGTCGACTTCGATGAATCCCATCTCTGCACTCCAGCTTCGGTCAGCGGTCGCTCATCGTCTTGGCCAGGTCGACGCGGAGCACCTTGCGTGCGACCACGAAGGCAGCCGCGACGATGGTGACCTCGACGAGTGCGACGACCGCTGCGCCGCCGTACTGGCCACCTTCGATCTCGCTCCACAACATCACGGGGAGCACGGTCGTCTGGGAGCTGTACACCATGATCGCGACGTTCAGCTCGCGCACCATCATCATGAACAGCAACAGCCACGCGGACAGCGTGGAGTGCTTCAGCAACGGCAGCGTGATGTTGCGCAGCGTCCTTACGATGCCAGCGCCCGACACTCTCGACGCCTCGTCGAGCACCGGGTCGATCTGCACCAGGGTGGCGGAGAAGATCCGCAGTACGTGGGGCAGGAACCTGGAGACGTAGGCGATGACGAGGATGGCGAGCGTGCCGTAGATCGGGGTGCCGACGTACGCCCAGACCATCCCGACGCCGAGCACGATGCCGGGGATGGCGACCGGGAGCATGGCTACCGTCTCGACGGCTTTGCCGAACGGCGCCCGCAGCCGCTGCCACAGGTAGGTGAGGGAGAACCCGAGGACCAGCCCGAGCAGTGGACCGCCGACGGCGATGAGCAGGGTGTTGGTCAACGACTGGACGAACTTCTCCGTCGTCAGCACCCGCACCCAATTGTCCACGGTGAACAGCTCGAGTGACAGGCTCGGCGTGAAGGACCGCATCGAGGCGCCGACGATGAGAGCCAGCAACGGCAGGAAGATGGCGACCGACAGGTACGTCCAGCACAGGCCGGCACCGAGCCAGCGCCAGCGTCCGACGTTGGCCGGGACGATCGCAGGGCCCTTACCGCCGACCGTGACGAACCGCTCGCTCGCCCTGGTGGCACGACGTTGCAGCCACACGCCGATAGCCATGATGGCCAACAGCAACAGGCCACCGGCGGCGGCCAGCGGCCACTGCGGGGGCGAGAAGTTCGTCGCCTGGTAGATGAAGTACGGCAGGGTGTAGTAGTCGGCGGGCACGCCGATCAGGCCGGGCAGGCTGAACATCTCCGCGGACAGCACGAACGCCATCAGCAACGCGGCCAGCACACCGGGGAGCACGAGCGGCAGCGTGATCCGCGTGATGGTGCGTACGGCCGACCCGCCGTGCACGCGGGAAGCCTCTTCGAGCGAGGCGTCCATGTTCCGCAGCGGCCCGAGCGTGAACAGGTACGCGTACGGCGTCATGAACAACACCATGGCGAACACCAGCCCGGGGAAGCTGAAGATGTTTACCAGCGCCTTCTCGGTGTCGAAGAGCGCGCGGTAGCCGACGTTGATCAGGCCCGCGCTCTTGGAGCCGAGGAAGACCCAGGCCACGCCGCCGGCGAACGGCGAGAGGAACAACGGCAGCGGCAGGAGTACTTCGAGCAGCCGCTTGCCCGGCATGTTCGTACGGGCGACGAACCACGCGAACAGCACGCCGAGCGCGCACGAAAGCACGGTGACGATCGCACCGAGCCGCAACGTGTTCCACAGCACCCGGCGGTACGCCTCGCGCCCGAGCACTGCCTTGACGTTGTCCAGCGTGAACTGGGAGCTGGGGTCACTGGGGGAGCCGGTCTGGAACGCCGCGAAGACCAGGTAGCCCAGCGGCATGACCACCATGACGGCCACGATGAGGTAGAAGGGGATGGCCAACCACGTGCCAGGGTTGGCCCGCATCCGGTCGGCGACCGATCGCCGCCTCGGCGCGGCGTCGGGGAGGGCGAGCGATGTACGCCCTGTCGTGTCGTGCACGCCTGCCCTCCACCTGTTGCCGTGTGACGCTGTCGGAGCCGAAGCCGGATTACTCCTTGGCCGGGCCGATCAGCTTGTTCCACTTGTCGGTGATCGACTTGCTGTGCTTCTCGAACTCGAGGTCGTTGGGCACGACGAGCTTCTTCGGCTCGTCGAACCAGTCCTCGTCGGTCACCGGAGCCTTCTGCTTCAGGTCCTGGTTGAGCGAGTCGGTGGCGACGTGCTCGATCATCACCTTCTGGCCGTCGTTGCTGAGCAGCCACTCGATGAAGAGCTTCCCGGCGTTCGGGTGTTCGGCCTTGCTCGCCAAGCCGATCAGTGCCGGGTTGGCGACGCTGTACTCCTGTGCGGCGAACCCGATCGGTGCACCGTCGGGCGCAGCTCGCGCCGCGGTGATGCTCATCTGCGGGAAGCTCGCCACGTACTCACCCGCGATGACCCGCTCCGCGGCCGGCGTCACGCTGTTGAACGTCACCGGGTCGAGAGCCGCGTAGTCCTCCAGCCACTGGTCGCCGAGGTTCTTGTCCTTCTCGACCCACTGGTACAGCGCTCGCTGGATGGACGCGGAACCCGGGCTGCCGCCACTGATCCGTCCCTTCCAACGTGGGTCGCTCCAGCACTTGATCTTCCGCAGGCACTCGAGCTCGGCGTCGGTGATCTTGTCGGTGTTGTAGATCGCGCCCATTGTGTAGTTCAGCCACGGATACGCGTACCCGTCGACCACCGAGTCCTCGGGGAACTGGTCCGCCGAGCTCGGGGTGAACGGCTGGATGAACTTCTCCTTGCGGAACGTGCCCTCGAACGGCGCGATGCCTGGGTACTGGATGACGTCGGCGGTGTTGACGTTGGCGCGCTTCTCGCTGAGGAACGTCTCCAGGATCGCCGAGCCGGTCTTGTTGGTGATCTCGACGTCGATGTCGGGGTACGCCTCCTTGAAGGCGTCCACGACATTCTCGATCTGCTCCGAGTCGGTGACGTGGCTGTAGAGGTTGAGCGTGCCCTCTTTCTTCGCCGCCTCGTAGAGCTTGGGGAACTTGTTGCTCGCTTCTGACGCCTCGTCGCCGCCGCAGGCGCCGGCGAGCATCGCGGTCGCGGCGAGCAACCCAACGACCTGCACCCGACGTGGCGTGCATCCCCCGCGCGGATGGGAGTACCTGCTGACCCTCATGACATCTGCCCTCTTCGCTTCTTCGCGGTGGGAATGTACGCTATACGTACACACGTACGGTACGAGTACAGATTCTTGACGGCGGTTCAGTGCGCTGTCAAGCCGGCCGTGATGTCCGTTGTGTTGACAGCGGCGCTGGTCACGGACAAGGATGAAGTGTTCCCTCTGTGAACAGATGTACGTATAACGCACGCAGCGTAGCTGGCGAGGAGACATGGCCGTACTGCTGACCTGGGAGCCGACCGACGTCGAGCTCGATCGCATGCGGCAGACCTGGCCGGACGCCAGCTCGGTCGTGCGGATGGGCGAGCTGACGCCTGCCGAGCTCGACGGGCTGCTGCCCGAGGTCGACGTGATGGTCGGCTACATGCGCACGATCCCCGGCGACCGGCTCGCCGACGCGACCGGGCTGCGGCTCATCCACGTGCTCGGGCACGGTGTCGATGGGCTGCTGACTCCTGACGTGAAGACCCAGGTACGCGAGCGCGGTATCCAGGTGGCTCGCTCGAACCCCTGCGCGATACCGATGGCGGAGTTCGTACTGATGGCGATGATCGCGCTGACCAGGAGAACGGTGCGGCTGCACAACTCGCTGGTAGAGCGCGGCGACTGGTCCACCGAGCTGACCGCACGGCGCGCCGAGGGTGTGCTCGGCGGCGAGCTGTACGGCGCCACGCTCGGCCTGGTCGGCTACGGCAACATCGCTGGCGAGATCCACACCAGGGCCGCCGCGTTCGGCATGCGGGTGGGCACCGTTGTACGCCGGCCGGACGCCGTAGCGGACAGCGGACTCGACTTCGTGAGCGACTGGCGCGATCTGGACGACTTCCTCGGCCGCTGCGACTACGTCGCGCTGTGCATTCCGCTCACCGACCAGACCAGGCACCTCGTGGACGCCGGCCGGATCGCCGCCATGAAGCAGGGCGCGTACCTGGTGAACATCAGCCGCGGCGCACTGGTTGACGAGGACGCCCTGTACGACGGGTTGGCGAGCGGCCGGCTGGCAGGTGCGGCGCTCGACACGTTCGAGAGCGAGGACACCAAGGGCAAGCGCGGGTACCCCAGCCGTCGCCCGTTGCACGAGTACAACACGCTGCTGACGCCGCACTACTCGGGCGCCACCGCACAGTCGCGCGACCGCGCGCTCGCGACCGTCGGCGACAACCTCGGTCGGCTGCAGCGCGGCGAACCGTTGCGCAACCTGGTGCGGTTGGCCGAGGGTTTCTGAAACGTGCCGGACAGCGAGGAGCATGTGGTGAAGGCTGTTGTCGCGACTGCCCCAGGCGGGCCCGATGTACTCGGCTTCGTCGACCGTCCGGCACCGGTGGCAGGCGCCGGCGAGCTGCTCGTCGAGGTCGTCGGCACCGCCATCAACCGGGCCGATCTGCTGCAGCGGGCCGGCAGGTACGCGGTGCCGCCGGGATCCACGGACGTCCTTGGCCTGGAGCTGGCCGGGCGGGTCGCGGCCGTCGGCGCGGACGTTACCGGCTGGTCGACCGGCGACCGGGTGTGTGCGCTGACACCCGGCGGCGCGCACGCCGAGCTGGTGACGATCCCCGTGTCGGCCGCGATGCGCATACCCGACTCGATGACCTACGCGCAGGCGGCGGCGGTGCCGGAGACGTTCCTCACGGTTTACGACAACGTGCTCGTCCGCGGTGAGGTGGCGGCCGGTCGGACGCTGTTGGTGCACGGCGGTGCCAGCGGTATCGGCACGACGGCGATCCAGCTCGCGCGCGAACGCGGCGCTTCGGTGTACGTCACCTGCGGGTCGCAGCGGAAGATCGACGCCTGCCTCGAGCTCGGCGCGGCGGCGGGGATCGACTACCACACCGAGGACTTCGTCGAACGGGTGCGCGAGCTCACTGACGGGCGTGGCGTCGACGTGGTGCTCGACCACGTGGGTGCGCCGTACCTGCGGCGCAACGTCGACTGCCTGGCCATGGACGGCCGGCTGGTGATGATCGGCACGATGGCGGGTGCCGAAGGCATGCTGGACATCCAGGCGGTGATGCACAAGCGCGTGTGGCTCACCGGGTCGAGGTTGCGGCCGCGTACCGAGGCGGAGAAGGCCGAGCTGGTACGCGCACTCGACCGTGACATATGGCCCGCACTCGCCGCCGGCCGGATCGCACCGGTGGTCGACCGCGTGCTGCCGTGGGAGCGTGTGGCTGAGGCACACCGCGTGCTTGAAGCCAGCGACCATGTCGGCAAGGTCGTGCTCGCAGTACGCGAGGAAGAGAAGAGGTAGGTGGTTGTGATGTCCGACGTGGTCGTCTGTCACCCGTTGCGCACACCGGTGGGCCGTTACGGCGGCGCGCTTCGTCAGGTGTCGGCACAGGAGCTCGCGGCAACGGTCATCCGTGCCGTCGTCGAACGCAGTGGTATCGCGCCCGACCGGGTCGACGACGTCATCCTCGGCAACGCGTACCCGTCGGGGGAGTTCCCCGCCATCGGTCGGGTGGCGGCGCTCGACGCGGGTCTGCCGATCGAGGTGCCTGGCACCCAGGTCGACCGGCGGTGCGGTTCGGGGCTGTACGCGGTGCTCATGGCGGCGATGCAGGTGCAGACCGGCGCGTGCGAGGTGGTGCTCGCCGGCGGTGCGGAGAGCATGAGCCAGGTCGAGTACTACGCGGGCGGCCTCAGGTTCGGGCACCCACCGCCTGGCGTACAGCTGCACGACCGGCTGGCCCGTGGCCGGGTGACCGCCGGCGGTGTCAACCACGTCGTCGAGGGCGGCATGCTCGAGACGGCGGAGAACCTGCGCGCGGAGTTCGGCATCCCGCGGGAGGAGCAGGACCAGCTCGCGCTCGCCTCGCACCAGCGTGCAGTGGCGGCACAGCAGGCGGGCAGGTTCGACGACGAGATGGTGCCCGTGCAGGTGCCAGGCCGTGGCGGGGCGACGACCGTCGACGTGGACGAGCACCCGCGCGCCGACACTACGCTGGACGCGCTGGCCGGCCTGCGTCCGGTGCGCGTGAAACTCGACCAGAAGGCGACCGTCACCGCGGGCAACGCCAGCGGCCAGAACGACGGCGCCGCGCTCTGCGTCGTCACCACACCCGCCGTGGCCGAACGGCTCGGGCTGCAGCCGATGGCGCGGCTGCGGTCGTGGGCGCTCTCCGGTGTCGAGCCCGAGCGGATGGGCATCGGGCCGGTACCCGCGAGCGCGACCGCGCTCGACCGCGCCGGGCTGACCATGACCGACATGGACCTCATCGAGCTGAACGAGGCGTTCGCCGCGCAGGTGCTCGCCGTGACCCGCAGCTGGCAGTTCGGCGCCGACGACTTCGACCGGATGAACGTCAACGGGTCCGGCATCTCGCTGGGCCACCCGGTCGGCGCGACCGGCGCCCGGATCCTCGCGACGCTGCTGCACGAGATGCACCGCAGGGACGCACGGTACGCGCTGGAGACCATGTGCATCGGCGGCGGCCAGGGCATCGCCGCCGTCTTCGAGAGGTGGCACTCATGAGTGATCAACCACTGGCCGACGTCACTGCAATCGTCACGGGCGGGAGTGCCGGCATCGGCAAGGCGATCGCCGCCAGGTTGCACAGCGAGGGCGCGCGCGTTGCGATCTGCGCGCGCTCCGAGGGCCCACTGGCCGCCGCGGTCGAGGAGATCGACGCGGGCGGCACCGGGCGGGTCATCGGGTTGCCCACCGACTGCCGCGACGCCGACCAGCTGGCGAAGCTCTACGCCGACGTGGTCGACGCGTTCGGCCAGGTGAACGTGTTGGTGAACAACGTCGGCACGTCCAACCGTGGGCCGTTCCTCGAGCTGACCGACGACGACTGGCACAACGACTTCGACCTGAAGCTGTTCTCCGCCATCCGGCTCGCGCGGTTGATGGGCAAGGATCTCGTCGGCCGGCAGCAGCCGGGCCGCATCGTCAACATCCTGGCCATCGGCGGCAAGCAGCCGGGCGCGCGCAGCGCGCCCACCGCCGTCACGCGCGCGGCCGGGCTGGCGCTCACGAAGGTGCTCTCGAAGGAGCTCGCGCCGCACCAGATCCTGGTCAACGCCGTGTGCATCGGGCTGGTGAAGGCCGAGCAGCACGACGCCAAGTGGCGTGCTGCCGGCACCCTGGGCACGAGGGACGAGTTCTACGCCGAGCTGGGCAGCGGGGTGCCGCTCGGCCGCGTGGGCGAGCCGGAGGAGGTGGCGGGCCTGGTGCGGCTGTTGGTCTCCGCGGAAGGCGGTTACATCACGGGCACGGCCGTGAACGTGGATGGTGGTGCGGCGTCGGTGCTGTGAGCGCCGGCTCCCCAGGAACGGAAGGTTGGCAGCGCGTTGGCTGGTACCGAAGGCAAGGAGCCCCTCGCCGGGTTGGTCGTGATCGACCTCGGGCAGATCTATGCCGCACCGTACGCGACGCTGTTGCTCGCGCTCGGCGGCGCGACGGTCATCAAGGTCGAGCCCGTACACGGCGAGCACCTGCGGGTGCGTGGGCAGGTCGGTGGCCCGCGGTACGCGTTCGCGAACCTGCACTCCAACAAGAACTTCGTCACGCTCAACCTGAAGGACGACCGCGGTAAGGACCTGCTCAAGCAGCTGGTCGCGAAGGCCGACGTGCTGGTCGAGAACTACCGTCCCGGCGTGATGGAGCGGCTCGGCGTCGGCGCCGACGTACTCCGTGCCATCAACCCGCGGTTGGTGTACGCGCAGTCGTCCGGCTTCGGGCGGTCCGGGCCGTACCGGGAGTACCCGGCGATGGACCTCTCTGTGCAGGCGATCTCAGGCGTGCTCGGCGTGACGGGTTTCCCCGACGGGCCGCCGGTGAAGTCCGGCCCGGCGATCTGCGACTTCTTCGGCGGCATCCACCTGTACGGCGGCATCCTCACCGCGCTGTACCGCAGGGAGCGCACCGGAGGGGGCGCGGTCGTGGAGATCTCCATGCACGAGGCCGTGTACGCGTCGATGATGTCGAACCTGGGCCACTTCTTCTCCTCCGGCGTGGACGGCTTCCGCAGCGGCAACAGGCACGGCGGTTACTCGGTGGTGCCGTACAACGTGTACGCCGCGAAGGACGGGCACGTCGGCATCATCTGTGAGAGCGACGGCCACTGGCGCAAGCTGCTCGAGGTGATGGGCAGACACGACCTCGTCGACGACCCGCGCTATGCGCAGACCAAGGACCGGGTGGCGCACATCGACGCCATCGACGAGCTGGTCGGCGACTGGGTGGGCACGCTCGGCAAGGAGGACGTCTTCGCCAAGCTGCGCGACGTGGGTGTGCCCGTCGCCCCGGTGCAGACGCTCAGCGAGGTGACAACGGACCCGCACCACTACGCACGCGGCATGCTGCAGGACATCGAGCATCCCGAGCTCGGCACGGTGACCGTGCCGCACAGCCCGATCCTGCTCGAGGACGTCGGCAGGAAGAAGCCGCGCCCGAGCGGCGCGCTCGGCCAGGACAACGAGCAGGTGTACGGCGACTGGCTCGGCCTCGACCGGACGACTCTCGACGAGTTCGCGGCCGCGGGGGTCATATGAGCGGCCCCGACGACAGGATCGTCATCGCGGGCATCGGGCACACCGAGTACGGCAAGCTGCCCGGCAGGTCGATCACGTCGCTGAACGTGGAGGCGTGCCGCGAGGCGCTGGGCGACGCGAACATCGAGAAGTCTGCGGTGGACGCCGTCTTCACCAAGTCGATCACCTCCGGCTTCGAGCGCTTCTTCGGGCAGAAGCTCGCCGAGGCGCTCGGCCTGCAGCCGCGGATGGGCGGCCTGTGGGACCAGGGCGGCGCGTCCAACGTCACGCTGATCTGTCTCGCCGCCGCGGCCATCGAGGCCGGGCACTGCGAGGTGGCGCTGGTCAGTTACGGCGACAACCCCCGCACTGGTACAAGGAGCGCCTACGAGCGCCCGCTGGCGTCCGCCGAGGCGCCGTACGGCTGGTTCGGCGTGCTCTCCGGGTACGCGATGATCGCGCAGCGGCACATCCAGCAGTACGGCACGACGACCGACCAGCTCGGTGCCATCGCCATGGCGTGCCGCAAACACGGCGCGGACAACCCGAGCGCCCACCTGCGCAAGCCGTTGACGCTCGATGAGTACCAGGCCGACCCGTACGTCGTGGAACCGTTGCGTCGCAACGACTGCTGCCTGATCTCGGATTCCGGTGCCGCCGTGGTCGTGACGACCGAGCGTCGGGCGAGAGCCCTTGGGGTGCCGGCTCCGGTGCCCGTGCTCGGGTTCGGGCACGGGCAGACGTCGTGGGAGGTCGCGCAGCGGCCGGACCTCACCACGACGGCCGCATCGGTGGCCGGCGCGCGGGTGTTCGAGGCCAGTGGCCTGAAGCCGTCCGACATCGACGTCGCGCAACTGTACGACTGCTTCACCATCACCGTGCTGATGACGTTGGAGGACTACGGGTTCTGCCCGAAGGGTAGCGGTGGCCGCTTCGTCGAGGACGGCGCGTTGGAGCTGGGTGGCCAGCTGCCGGTGAACACCAGCGGCGGGCTGCTCGCCGAGACGGGCACGCCGGGTATGCAGCTGGTGATCGAGGCCGTACGCCAGATGCGAGGCACGTCGGTGAACCAGGTGCCTGGCGCAAAGCACACGTTGGTGACCAACCAAGGAGGCGCCATGCACACGCACGCCTCGATGATCCTGGGGAACTGAGGTGACCACGTTGGCCGACTTCCCCGCCCCGCCGGTGACCGACCTGACCAAGCCGTACTGGGACGGTCTCGCCGCGGGCGAGCTGCGTTTCCAGCGATGCCAGTCGTGCGGGCACGCGTGGCTGCCGCCGCGGGAGGAGTGCCCGCAGTGCCTGTTGCCCGACTGGCGGTTCGAGGTGAGCGCGGGCACGGGGATGTTGATCAGTTGGGTCGTCTACCACCGGGCGTTCCACGCGTACTTCGCCGACAAGGTGCCGTACTACGTCGCCGTGGTGGAGCTGACCGAAGGCCCGCGGCTGATCACCAACCTGGTGTTCGACGACGAGGAGTCGAAGCAACAGTTGCGCATCGACCAGCGGGTGCGGCTGCGGATCTCGTCGGAGGCCGGCTGGTCGCTCGCCCGGTTCGGCCCGGCCTAGGCGCGGGCGGCGCGCAGGTCGCTCTCGATCCGCTTGGTGGCGTCGAGCAGCGGCGGGAGCAGGTCGCGGCGCATCTTCGCCACCGGGGTACGGCTCGCCGCCGTGGAGATGTTCGCCGCCGCGATCACCTGGCCGGTGTGGTCGTGGATCGGTGCGGCGATGGAACGCAGCCCGTCCTCCAGCTCCTGGTCGACGAGCGCCCACCCCTGGTCGCGCACCTTGCGCAGTTCGCCGCGCAGGGTGCTGGCGGACGTGGTGGTCTTGCCGGTGAGCTGACCGCGGTCGGTGCGCTCGAGGTAGTCGTCGAGCTCGGCCTCGGGCAGTCCGGCCAGCAGCACGCGGCCCATCGACGTCGCGTACGCGGGGAACCTGGTGCCGACGTTGATCGCGACGGTCATGATGCGCGACGTGGGCACCCGCGCGACGTAGATGATGTCGTCGCCGTCGAGCACGGAGACGGACGCAGACTCCTTGATCTCACCGGCCAGCCGCTCCAGGTGCGGTTCGGCGACCTCGGGCAGCGACAGCGAGGACAGGTAGGCGTAGCCGAGGTCGAGTACGCGCGGGGTGAGCGAGAACTGCCTGCCGTCGCTGCGTACGTAGCCCAGGTCGACCAGGGTGAGCAGGAAACGGCGCGCGGCCGCCCGGGTGAGCTCGGTGGCGCGGGCGACTTCGCTGAGGGTCAGCTCGGGGGTGTCCGCGCTGAACGCCTTGATCACGTTGAGGCCGCGTTCCAGCGACTGGATGAAGTGCACCCCTCGCGGGTCGCTCGCGTTCTCCTCGGAGGGATCCTCCGGTGCTGCCATCGGATGCTCCTTCGTGTACGCGGTCAGGGTGCGTTCGCGCTCGCGGTGAGCGAGCGCAGCTCGGCGAGCTCGTGCGCCGTAGGCGGTTCACTTTCTCGTACGTCCGGTGCAACCGCCAGTTGCCACCCCACGGTCTCGCGTGCGGTAGCGAGGTCGACACCTGGATGGAGTTGGGTGAGGGTGAGCTCGCAGCTCGTCGGATCCGGTTCCAGCACACCGAGATCGGTGACGACCTTGGTCGGCCCGCGTCCACGATAGCCGAGCCTGTCCCGGTCTCCCGGCCCGGTGCCGTGCCCGATGGAGGTGACGAAGTCGACGCTCTCGACGAAGGTCCGCTTGCTCTGGCGCACGATGATGATGACCTGGCCGCACGACGCGGCGATCTCCGGCGCGCCGCCGGCGCCTGGCAGTCGTACCTTCGGGTTGGCGTAGTCGTCGCCGATGACCGTCGTGTTGATGTTCGCGAACCTGTCGATCTGTGCGGCGCCGAGGAAGCCGACCTCGAGCCTGCCGGGTTGGAGCCAGTAGTTGAAGATCTCCGGCACGCTGACCACGGCGTCCGCGGTGTCGGCGAGCACGCCGTCGCCGATGGACAGCGGCAGGCCAACCGGGTTTGGCGCCGAGTGCGCCCGCCTCGTAGATCAACGTGAGGTCGGGGGCGTGCAGCCGCCTGGCCAGGTTGGCCGCAGTACTCGGCAGCCCGATGCCGACGAAGCAGGTGGCGCCGTCGCGCAGTGACCTGGCCGCGGCGACGGACATCATCTCGTCGGCGATCCACTGTGGCTCCGTGGTCATGTGGCGACTCCGACGGTGGCTTGCAGCCAGTCGGTGAACCGCTCGCGGTCGGCGCTGATCTCGCTCCACTCGCGGTAGGCGTCGTTGTCGCGTTCGTAGTAGCCGTGCGCGTACGAGGGGCGCGCGCCACCGGGTGCGGCGGCGACCGCGGTCACCGCCCACGAAGGCAGGATCACCTGGTCCGGCATGGGGGTCAGCGTGTCGACGGCCTCCTCGACGGTGACCAGCGAGCGTTCGGCGGCGAGCACCGCCTCCTTCTGGATCCCCGTGAGTCCCCACATCTGCACGTTGCCCGCGCGGTCGGCGCGTTGCGCGTGCACGATGGTGACGTCCGGCCGCAGGGCAGGTACGGCGGCGAGCCGCTCACCGGTGAACGGGCAGTCGACGGTCCTGATGTTCGGGTTCTGATCGGCCAGCCCGGTGCCGAGGTAGCCGCGCAGTACGGCGAACGGCAGGCCGCTCGCCCCGGCGACGTACCTGTTCGCCATGCCGGCATGGCTGTGCTCGTCGACGGTGAGCGGGCGCGGCCAGGAGTTCTCGATGGCGTCCCTGAACCTGTGCAGCGAGCCGACGCCGGGGTTGCCGCCCCAGGAGAACACCAGCGCGCTCGCGCAGCCGGCGCCGATGAGCTGGTCGTACACGATGTCCGGGGTCATCCGGACGAGGGTCAGGTCGCGCTTGCGCTGCCTGATCACCTCGTGTGCGGCGGCGGTCGGGATCAGGTGGGTGAAACCTTCGAGTGCGACGGTGTCGCCGTCGCGCACGAGTTCGCCGATCCCGTCGATCAGGGTGCGGATCCTGGCCATCTTCTCCGCTCGTAGTCCTTCGGATGTGTGTTCACTATCCAAACACTAGTACAGTATTCGCACACTATCGAGATCAACTGTTCCCGGTCAACGAGGTGATGGTGACCCGATCCTGGCCAGGCTGGCTCGCGCGGATGGCGTTCGTAGCGCTCGCGATCCAGTTCTCGGCCAACGTCGCACGCCCGTTGGTGACGTACCGGGTGCTGCAGCTCGACGGCGGCTCGTTCGAGGTCGGTGTCATCGCCGCGAGCTTCTCGCTGCTGCCCGTCGCCATCGCGTTGCCGGCCGGGCGCTGGTTGGACCGCAGGCGCGAACCTCCTGTGGTCCGCTTCGGCGCGGCGCTGTTCGTCGTCGGCGTGGTGCCGATGGTCTGGTCGGTGAACCTCTGGTCGCTCGCCATCGGGTGCGCGGTCACGGGTCTCGGCCAGGTGCTCGCCATGATGGGACTGCAGACGCACATCGCGAACAACTCCCCACCTGCGCGGCAGGACGCCAGGTACGGGCTGTTCACCATCTTCACCTCGCTCGGCCAGATCATCGGGCCGATCGTCGGTACGGCCGTGGCAGCCGGAGTGCCGGGCGGCAGTGGTCAGCTCAGCACTGCGCCGGGCTTCGTGATCGCGGGCCTGCTGGCGGTCGCCGCGGCGTTGTCGACGGTCGGCATGCGCACCGCCGACCCGCGGCAGCGGCTCGCGGGCGCCGCCAAGACGCGCGTCGGCCAGGGCGCGGGGATCAGGCGCGTGCTCACCAGGCGCGGGGTGTCCGCGTACATCTACGTCGGCATGGCGCTGTTCATCGCCGTCGACCTGATCGCCGTGTTCCTGCCGGCGTACGCGGAGGAGAACGGCGTCGACGCACGGATGGTGGGCCTGCTGCTCGGTGTGCGGGCAGGTTGCACCATGCTGTCCCGGCTGTGCCTGCCGCTGTTGGTGCGCGCGGTCGGCAGGACCGTGCTCGTGCGGTTGAGTGTGTTGGTGGCCGGCGTGGTGCTCACCGCGGTGCCGTGGCTGCACACGCCGGTGTTGCTCGTCGCGGCGATGGCGCTGGCCGGGTTCCCGCTCGGCGTAGGGCAGCCGCTGACCATGTCCGAGATCGCGCAACGCACGTCGGCGGAGCTGCGGGGTACCGCGATGGGGCTGCGCATGGTGGCCAACCGCGTCGGCCAGGTGGCCATCCCCGCACTCGTGGGGCTGGTCGCGGCCGGTGTCGGCGTGGGTGCGGCTTTCTGGATGATGGGCGGCCTGCTGGTCTCGGCCGGCGTGCTGCCCGGCCTCGGTCGCATTGACAGCCGTAACCGCCGTCGGTAGGTTCGCATACGGTACACGTACAAGTGTACGGATACCGTACAAGTGCTAAGGGCGGCGCATGACTACCCTCGACCTCCAGCGGGTGCACCAGGTGGGTGCTACTGCTGAAGAGGTCGACGACTTCGCCGCCGCGCACGGCTGGAGCGATGGCTTGCCCGTCGTCGCGCCCACCGGCGAACGGGTCGCCGCCATGGGCGCGGCGGCCGGCGAACCCGCCGACACACGGATCGGCCCGGTGCCGGTGAGCGGACGGATCGCCGACGTGCAGAGCGTGGCCGTCAACGCCGTACTCGCCGGGTGCCGGCCGGCGCACTTCCCGGCCGTGCTCGCCACCCTCCGCGCCGTGCTCGAACCCGCCTTCAACCTCGCCGGTGTGCAGGCGACGACGCACCCGTGCGCACCGCTTGCCGTCTTCGGCGGACCCGTCGTCGATGCGCTCGGCATCAACTGCGGCGCCGGCGTCTTCGGGCCGGGCACCCGCGCCAACGCGGTGATCGGCCGTGCCGTGCGGTTGGTGCTGCTGAACGTGGGCGAGGGCATCCCGGGCACCGGCGACGAGGCCACCTTCGGGCAGCCGGGCAAGTTCACCTACGTCGCCGGTGAGAACGAGGACACCAGCCCGTGGCCGCCGCTGCGGGTCGACCACGAGGTCGACGCCGACGCGAGTGCGGTCACCGTGTTCGCGGCCGAGGCGCCGCACAACGTCAACGACCACGGCAGCACCGACGGCCGCGGCGTGCTCGTCACCGTCGCCGGCACCATGCGGACGTTGGGCAACAACAACATCTACCTCGGCGGCGACGTGCTCGTGCTGCTCGGGCCGGAACACGCGGCCCTGTGCGCGCGGGACGGGCTGACCAAGGATGCGGTGGCACAGCAGCTCTTCGAGCTTGCTCGAGTGCGGGCGGGGGAGCTCGCACCGGAGAACCGGGCGCGGTTCGCCAGGATCAGGCCGGACCCGTTCGCGACGGCGGCCGACGACGACCTGGTGCCGATCGTCGCGTCCGCGGACAACGTCGTCGTCACGGTGACGGGTGGTCCTGGGCGGCACTCCATGGTGGTGCCCACGTTCGGCGCCAGCCGCACGGTGACCCGAAGGCTCGACGGTAAGGAGGTGCCATGACGATCGAGTTCCTCGATCCCACGGGCCTTGCGCCCGAGCCCGACGCCGGCACGGTGGCGCCGCGGTTGACCACGTTGACCGATGCGCGCATCGGCTTGCTCGACAACAGCAAGCCGAACGCTGCGGTGCTGCTGAGCCTGCTCGGTGACAGGTTCGAGCGGGTGTACTCGGCCAAGGCCCGGCTGTACCAGAAGGGCGAGGGGATCGGCGCGGCCGGACCGATGCCAGAGGTGCTTGCGCTGTCGGTCATCGCGTGCGAGACGGCCGTGCTCAACGCGTCCGGCGACTGAGGCTCGTGCACGTCGTGGAGTGTCCACGACTCCGTTGTCCTGGAACGCGCAGGAATCCCGACCGTCACGTTCGTGACGACGCCGTTCGAGGGGTACGCACGTGCCCGCGCGGCGGCGTTGGGCATGCCGCAGTTGCGTATCGCCGTTGTGCAGCACCCGTTGGCGGACCGTACCGAGGAACAGCTCGAGGAGATTGCCTCCGCGGTCTTCGCCGACGTGGCCGCTGCGTTGACCGAGGTTGGGTGACAGGTGCAGGGACGATGTGTGCTGGTGTCGGCGCTGACCGACTTCGCCGCGGAGGTGCTCGCGGCCGCGGGCATGGAGACGTCCGAGAGCCGTGTCGTGGCAAGGCATCTCGGCGTGGCCAGCCTGCGCGGTGTGGACTCGCACGGCATCACGAGGCTGCCGGTCTACGCGCAACGGGTGCGCGCAGGCGGCATCCGTAGTCCCGCCGAGCTGAGGGTGGTGCGTGACCACAGCGCTGTCGTGGTGCTCGACGGTGGTCACGGTGCCGGTCAGGTCGTCGGCGAGCGCGCCATGGAGACTGCCGTGGAACGGGCGCACCGCTTCGGGGTCGGTGCGGTCGCAGTGCGGCACGGCAACCATCTCGGCGCGCTCGCCGCGTACACCATGCGTGCCGCCGAGGACGGTGTCATCGGCATCGTGGCGACGAACGCAAGTCCGCGGATCGCGCCGACCGGTGGTGCGGAGCCGTTGCTGGGCAACAACCCGTGGAGCGTCGCCGTGCCCGGTGACGACCGGCCGGTGGTCGTGGACATGGCGACCAGCGTCGCCGCGCTCGGCAAGGTGCGGCAGCTGAAGGAGCGCGGCGAGCCCATGCCGTCGGGTTGGGCGCGCGACCTCGACGGCCGGCCGACGACCGATCCTGCGGCGGCTATCGACGGCTTGCTCGAACCGATCGGCGGGCACAAGGGTTACGGCATCGCGCTCGTCGTCGACCTGCTCACCGGCGCGCTCGCCGGCAGCAGCACCGGACCCGACGTCGGGGTGCTGACCGACGCCGGCCGCGTCGGCGACCAGGGGCACCTCTTCCTCGCGCTGGCGGCGGAGGCGTTCGGGCCGGCCGACGAGTACCGGCAGCAGGTCGGCGCGATCGCCGAACGGCTGCGGGGGAGCAGGACTGCGCCAGGCGTCGACGCGGTGCGGGTGCCAGGCGACCCCGAGGAGCTGGTCGAGGCGCAGCGGACGGCAGAGGGGATACCGTTGTCGGACGCGCTCACCGTGCGGCTACGGGCAACCGCGGCCGAGTGCGGCGTCCACGTACCGACGTGGTTAACGGAGGCGGAATGAGCTGGCAGCCACCACACGAGGTCGACGACAGCGGGATCGAGGAGCTGCTGCACGGCGGGTACGACCTGCACGTGCACGCCGCCCCCGACGTGCGACCGCGGCGGATGGACGTCGTCGACCTGGTGGAGCACTACCGTGCCGCCGGCATGGCGGGCGCGTTGCTGAAGGACCACTTCCTGCCGACCGTCGGGCGTGGCTACGTGCTCGAGAAGTGGTACGACGACTTCCGTTGTATCGCCTCGTGCGCGCTGAACACGCCGTCCGGCGGGTTGAACCCGGTGCACGTGGAGGCCGCGCTGGCAGCGGGGGTGCAGTGGGTGTTCCCGCCGACGGTGACGTCGGCCTGGTTCGTGGAACACGCCGCCGACCCGGCCGAGACCGCGTGGCTGCTGCCCCGTGGCGCGGCGGCGCTGACCGTGCTCGACGACGCGGGCGAGCTGCTGCCGGCCGTACACGACGTGCTCGACGTGCTCGACGGCCGCGACGTCGTGCTGGCGTCCGGTCACCTCAGCCCACCGGAGACGCAGGCGTTGTTCGCGGAGGCGAGCCGCCGCGGCATCGAGCGCAGGGTCGTTACGCACGCGTCGATCGGGTTCATCGCCATGCCGGTGGAGCTGCAGCGCGAGCTCGCGGCTGACGGTGCGCTCATCGAGCACTGTTACGTGTCGTGCCTGTTCCACGAGCCGATCGAGCTGGCCAGGATCAAGCACGACATCGACGCCGTGGGAGCGAGCTCGTGCTACCTCGCCTCCGACCTCGGTCAGCCGCACAACCCGGCGCCCGTCGACGGGCTGGCGGCAGCCCTCGGTGGTCTGCAGGCGCTCGGCATGCCGAAAGACGACCTGCGGCAGGTGATCGCCGGCACCCCTGGCCGGTTGGTCGAGTCGCTGCCAGGCAGGTAGTGCGGTCAGCGCACGGTGATCGCCACGTCGCCCGGTTCGGTGAGCCGGCCGATGACCGGCGCGCCCGGGAGCTCGCCGGCGACGAGCAGGCCGCCGGACGTCTGCGCGTCGGCGAGCAGCAGCGCCTCGTCCTCGTCCACGGCGGAGCGGTCGACGTGCGGGCGTACCCAGTCCAGGTTCCGTTTGGTGCCACCGCTGACGTAGCCCGCGCCGAGCGCCTCGCGTGCGCCAGCCAGGTACGGCACGGCGGACGCGTCGATCTCCGCGCCGACGTTGCTGGCCCGCACCAGCTTCAGCAGGTGGCCGAGCAGGCCGAAGCCGGTCACGTCGGTGGCGCACCGTACGCCGGCTTCGACCGCCGCGCGGGCAGCGGCCGCGTTCAGCGTGGTCATCGCCTCGATTGCCGCGGCGCTGACCTCGCCGGTCGCCTTGTGCCGGGTGTTGAGCACGCCGATGCCAAGCGGCTTGGTCAGCGACAGCGGCAGGCCGGGACGGCCGGCGTCGTTGCGCAGCATCAGGTCGGGGTCGACCAGGCCGGTGACCGCGAGGCCGTACTTCGGCTCGACGTCGTCGACGCTGTGTCCGCCGGCGAGGTGGCAGCCGGCGGCGCGGGTGACGTCGAGCCCGCCGCGCAGCACCTCGGTGGCGAGGTCCATCGGCAGCGTGTCGCGCGGCCAGCCGAGCAGGTTGACCGCACCCACCGGGCGGCCGCCCATCGCGTAGACGTCGGAGAGCGCGTTGGTGGCGGCGATGCGACCCCAGTCGTACGGGTCGTCGACGACGGGCGTGAAGAAGTCGGTCGTCAGCACCAGCGCAGGCCCGCCGTCCGGTGGCCGGATGACCGCGGCGTCGTCGCCGGTGTCCAGGCCGACGAGTAGCTCACCGAAGGCGCCCGTCGGGGTGCCGGCGGTGAGGCCGGCGACCATGCCCTCCAGCTCGTCCGGCGGGATCTTGCAGGCGCAACCACCGCCGTGGGCGTACTGCGTCAGACGCGGGGCGGTGGACAGTTCGCTTCCGGCCATCGTCCGAGTATCGCCGATCACGTAGTCTTCGACCATGACGGACGCGCGGCGCCGCATTCCCGCCACCGACGAGGTGCTGGCACGACCGGAGTTCGTCGAAGCCGCCGTGCGGCTAGGGCGTACCGCGGTGAAGCGGACCGTCGCGGCGATGCAGGAACGTGCCAGGCACGGTGAGGTGAGCCCGGAGTCGGTGCCCGAGCTGGCGTTCGCCGCGTTGCCAGGGCACGCGACGGCGATGCAGCCGGTGATCAACGCCACCGGCGTGCTCGTGCACACGAACCTGGGGCGCGCACCGTTGTCCGCCGCGGCGCGCGACGCGATGGCCGCGGTGACCGGCCCGACCGACGTGGAGTTCGACCTGCGCACCGGACGGCGTGCGCGCCGTGGTGCGGGCGCGTTGGCCGCACTCGCCGCCGCCGTGCCGGCCGCAGGTGGCGTGCACGTGGTGAACAACAACGCGGCCGCGCTGCTGCTGTGCGCACTCGTGCTCGCGCAGGACGGCGAGATCGTGGTGAGCCGCGGCGAGCTGGTGGAGATCGGCGACGGGTTCAGGATCCCCGAACTGCTGGCCAGCACAGGCGCGCGGCTGCGCGAGGTGGGCACCACGAACCGCACCTCGCTGCGCGACTACGCCGACGCCGTCGGCCCGCGTACGGCGTTCGTGCTCAAGGTGCACCCGTCCAACTTCCAGGTGTCGGGGTTCACGTCCGGGGTGGACGTGCCCGAGCTGGTGGGTCTGGACGTCCCCGTCGTCGTGGACATCGGCTCCGGCCTGCTCGCGCCGCACCCGATGCTGCCGGACGAGCCGGACGCCACGACCGTGCTGCGTGCCGGCGCGGCGCTGGTGACGGCGAGCGGCGACAAGCTGCTCGGCGGACCGCAGGCGGGCCTGCTGCTCGGCGACGCCGCCCTGGTGGAGCGGCTGCGCAGGCACCCGTCGGCGCGCGCGTTGCGGGTGGACAAGTTGACGCTGGCCGCCGTCGAAGCCACCCTCGAAGGGCCACCGGTGCCGGTGCGCGCGCAGCTCGAGGCGCCGGTCGCGGACGTGCGCGCGCGGGTCGACCGGCTGGTGGGCCGGCTGACCGAGGCGGGGCTGCCGGACGTGCTCGCGGTGACGTCGGAGTCCGTCGTCGGCGGCGGTGGCGCTCCGGGCGTGACCGTACCGAGCGCGGCGGTGAGCCTGCCGGCGTCGTACGCCGAAGCCCTGCGGCTCGCCGCGCCGCCGGTGGTCGGCCGCGTGGAGCAGGGCCGTTGCCTGCTCGACCTGCGCACGGTGCCCCCGACGGACGACGACGCGCTCTACTGCGCGGTGCGTACCGCCGGAGTCGACCGGTAACGGATGTGAGGTCTGGCACAGCGCCCCGGCTCATTCTCCAGTACTTTGTGGGTAATAAGGCCTAGGTAGCGGCTGCGCGTGTCTGCCCGTGCCGAGCTGGCCGGGAAAGGTTACGAGCATGCGCCCAGCACGTATTCCGCTAAGTGGTCAGAGGGCTGACCACAGATGAACAACCCAGGAACAGGCCGCCAACGCCGCGAACCCCCAGGCCGCCGCGCCCGGGCGTGGTTGCCGTGGCGGTCGCGCGGAGAGGTGGCCGGCAGGGGGACGCCCGCGTGGGGGAGTGCGGCATCCGGTGGCGCAGCGCCAGCCAGGGGTGGGGCGGCACCCGGTGGCGCAGCGGCATCCGGTGGCGGAGCGCCAGCCAGTGGTGGGTCGGCACCCGATGGCGGTGCGAAACCCGGTGGCGGACCGGCGGCCGGTGGTGGGGGTGCGCTGAAGAGGCGGGCGGTCGGGGCGTTGCGGTCGCTGCGGCCGGTGCCGCCTACGCGGGGGGATCTGGTTGCCGGGGTGAGTGTGGCGCTCGTGTTGGTGCCGCAGGCGCTTGCTTACGCGGAGCTTGCCGGGGTGCCGCCGGTGCATGGGCTGTACGCCGCCGCGGCGGCGCCGATTGCGGCGGCGTTGGTCGGGTCCTCGCCGTACCTGCAGACCGGGCCGGTCGCGTTGACCAGCCTGTTGACGTTCGGGGCGTTGGCGCCGATCGTTCCTGCCGGGTCGGTGGCGTTCGCCAGCCATGCGGCGTTGCTCGCGTTGCTCGTGGGGGTGGCGCGGCTGCTGCTCGGCCTGCTGCGGTGGGGTGCGGTGGCGTACCTGATGTCGCTGCCCGTGGTCACCGGATTCACGGCGGCCGCGGCGATCCTCATCGTCGCGTCGCAGGTGCCCAGTTTGGTCGGCGCGGGTTCGGACGCGCTCAGCCCTGCGGTGGCCGCCGCCGACGTGCTGACCCAGCCGCAGCACTGGCAGCTGGGCGCCATCCTGATCGGGCTTGTGACCGTGGCGGTCGTCGTACTCGGCCGGAAGATCAGCGTGGTGTTCCCGTGGATGCTGCTGGCCACCGTCGCCGGGCTGGCGGTCAGTGCGTTCGGCCTGGTACGGGTGCCGGTCGTCGGTGACATCCCGAGTGGGTTGCCGTCGATCACGCTGGGGCTGCCGTGGCACGCGGTGCCCGACATGGCGCTGGCGGCCGTCGTGATCGCCGTGGTCGGGTTCGCCGAGCCCGCCTCGATCGCACGCAAGTACGCGGCCGCCGACCGCCGGCCGTGGAACCCGCACCTCGAGTTCGTCGGGCAGGGGCTGGCGAACATCGGCGCCGGCCTGGCCGGCGGTTACCCGGCGGGTGGGTCGTTCTCCCGGTCGGCGCTCAACCGGCTGGCCGGCGCCCGTACGCGCTGGAGCGGCGCGATCACCGGGGCGGTCGTGCTCGGCGTGCTGCCGTTCGTCGGCGTGCTCGGTGCCCTGCCGAAGGCGGTGCTCGCCGGGCTGGTCATCGTCGCGGCGATCTCACTGGTGGAGATCTCCGCCTTCCGGGACTACTGGTACCACTCACGGGCCCAGTTCCTGGTGGCCGTGCCGACGTTCGTCGCGACGCTCGTGTCGGCGCCGCGGGTGGAGCGCGGGCTGCTGATCGGCGTCGTGCTCGCCATGGCCGTGCACCTGTGGCGGGAGTCCAGGCTGGACGTCGACTCCTGGCGCGACGGCGACACCCTGCACGTCCGCCCGCAGGGCGTGCTCTACTTCGGCTCGGCGCCGGCACTGGAGACGCGGCTGCGCGCGCTGCTCGCCGACAACCCGGACGCCACCCGCGTCTCCATCGACCTGCACCGGCTCGGCCGGCTCGACCTCACCGGGCTGTACGTCCTGCGCGGAGTCGCCGAGCAGATCCGCGACAGCGGCGCGGACGTCGAGTTCGCCAGCATCCCGCCACATGCGCGCGACCGCGCCGGCGCCGTGCTCGGCGACTGCTGACGCCGGTCAGGAAGCGGACCAGACCTGCTCGCCGCCGATCCAGGTGGAGAGCACGGGGATGTCCGGCAACGTCTCGGGGTCCGCCTCGAGCGGGTTCTCCGCCAGCACGGCGAAGTCGGCCAGGTAGCCGGGCGCCAGCTTGCCCTTCACCTGCTCCTCGCCGCTCGCCGCGGCCGAACCCGTCGTGTAGACGCCGAGCGCCTGGCGCGCCGTGAGCCGTTGCTCCGGGCCGAGCACCACACCTCCAGGCGTGCGCCTGGTGACCATCGACCGCATCGCAAGCAGCGGTTCGTACGGCCCAACGGTGTAGTCGGACGAGCCACCGACAGGCACCCCGGCCGCGAGCAGCGAGCCGTGCGCGCACGCACGCCGTGCCCGGTCCTCGCCGTAGAGGTCGATCAGCCGGTCGCCGAGGTACCCGATCATCGCGCCGAACGGCACCGCGGCGACACCGGCGGCCGCCAGCCGCGCGATGATCGCGTCGTCGACGAGCGAGCAGTGCTCGATGCGGTGCCTCGTCGGCCGTGGGTCGCGCGCCTGCGCGGCCTCGATCGCGCGCAGCACCCGGTCGATGCCGGCGTCCCCGTTGGTGTGGATGGCCAGCCGGTTGCCCGACGAGTGCACGCGGTCGACGGTGTCGTCGAGCTCGGCGTCGGTGAGCACCTGCAGGCCGGTGGTCGGCCCGTCCGGACCGGCGTACGGCTCGCTGCAGAAGCAGGTGCCTGTGGTCAGCGCGCCGTCGAACATCATCTTCACGCCGGTCAGCCGCAGCCACTCGTCGCCGAAGCCGGCGTGCAGGCCGAGCCCCGCGAGGGTGTCGATGTGGTCGTACCACACCAGCATGCCGATCCTCGCGGTGAGCGCGCCGCGTTCCCTTGCGGCGGTGAACAGCCGCCACTCCGGCGGGTGCGTCAGCGCGTCGCACACCGACGTGATGCCGGCGGCGTTCATGCCCGCGAGCATCGTGCTCAGCGCCTGGACGCGGCCGTCGAGGTCGTCGAGCGGGATCAGTCGGGTGCGTCCGCCGAACCCCATGAAGCCCTCGAACCACGCGCGCTCGTGCAGCAGGCCGGTGAGGTTCCCCGCGCCGTCGCGCACCAGCTCGCCGCCGACCGGGTCGGGGGACTGCTCGCCGTAGCCCGCGGCCGCCAACGCGGGGGAGTTCGCGCTGGCGCTGTGGTACGACTTGTGGATCAGCAGGATCGGGTGGTCGCTCGACACCGCGTCGAGGAACGCGCGGTCGATCCCCTGGCCGCCTTCGGTGCGTTTCGCGTCGAAGTCGTGGCCGACCACCCACTCGCCGGCCGGCGTTCGGGCGGCGCGCTCGGCCAGCGCGGTACGCACGGCGTCGGCGGTCGGTGTGTCGGCCGGGTTGAGGCCGACGTAGACCGAACCGACCGCGCACATGCCCGGGTGCGCGTGGGCGTCGTTGAACCCCGGGATCACTGTGGCCGCACCGAGATCCACCACCTCGGCGGCGGGCAGCTGTGCACGCAGCTCCGCGAGCAGGCCGGTGGCGAGCACGCGCCCGTTCGCGGTCGCGAACGCTTCGGTGTCGGCGCCGTCCAACGTGATGACATTGGCGGCGCGGTAGATGGTGATGGTCGTCATGCCCCTCCTTCGCCACGTACGTCGGCGCCCAAGTTGCGTCCGCCGACCGTCCACTCCGCGAGATCGTTGGTGGACTTGCGTCGGCCTAGCGGTCGGCCGTACGGAGGAAAGGCAACAACGGGGCCAGTACCAGAGCTGCTGCGGGAACAGCAGCGACGGGATATTGCCTGCGTATGCACTTCAATCCCTTGTCGGTGAGGCACAGTGGGCGCCACTATAAGTGGCGGTGGCCTTACGGAACAGGGACGTTTTGTTACCGGACAAACTGGCTGCTGCGGAACGTGGGAAGGGGCGCCGATGACGGTCGTCAGGGCAGCGCTTGTGCAGTGCGCATGGGCGGGCGACAAGCAGTCCATGGTCGACAGGAACGTCGAGCTCGCCAGGCAGGCGGCCTCGCAGGGCGCGCAGGTGCTGTGCTTCCAGGAGCTGTTCTACGGCCCGTACTTCTGCCAGGTGCAGGACGCCGACTACCTCGACTACGCCGAGCCGATACCCGACGGCCCGACGACACAGGCGATGCGTGAGCTCGCCCGCGACACCGGCATGGTGCTCGTCGTGCCGATCTACGAGGTCGAGCAGCCCGGGGTGTACTACAACACGGCCGCGGTCATCGACGCCGACGGCACGTACCTCGGCAAGCACAGGAAGAACCACATCCCGCAGCTACCAGGCTTCTGGGAGAAGTTCTACTTCCGGCCGGGCAACCTGGGTTACCAGGTCTTCGACACCGCCGCCGGCCGGATCGGCGTCTACATCTGTTACGAGCGGCACTTTCCCGAGGGCTGGCGCGCGCTCGGGCTCGCCGGCGCGCAGGTGGTGTTCAACCCGTCGGCGACCAGCCGCGGGTTGTCCGCGCACCTGTGGCAGCTGGAGCAGCCCGCGGCCGCCGTCGCGAACGGCTACTACGTCGGCGCCATCAACCGGGTCGGGACGGAACCATTGGGCGACAACGACTTCTACGGCACGTCGTACTTCGCCGATCCGCGTGGGCAGCTGGTCGGCGATGCCGCAGCGACCGACGCGGACGAGCTCGTCGTCCGCGATCTCGACCTGGACCTGATCGCCGCCGTGCGCGCAGAGTGGGCGTTCTACCGCGACCGCAGGCCGGACACCTACGCGCCGCTGACGGCGCCCTAGCCGTCCTCGCCGGTCTCCCGGTCGGCGAGGAAGCGCTCCGCCTCCGCCGCGATCTCGTCGCCGGTCGGCAGGTCGTCGGAGAGTGTGGGCAGCTCCTTGCGCGCCGGCCCGTCGGTCTGCGCGTCGTACTGCGCCTCCAGCTCGTGCACGACGTTCTGCACGGCCTCGTTCGACGCGACCTGGCTCTCTACGAGCGTCTGCACGTACGTCGCCTCCTCCTCCAGGTTGCCGAGCGGCAGCAGCAGCCCGGTGACCCTGGACAGCGACTGCAGGAGCGTGATGATCGCGTCCGGGTAGCGGTTCTCGGCGAGGTAGTGCGGTACGTGTACGGCGAAGCCCATCGCGTCGTGGCCGGCCTCGCCGAGCCGCAGCTCGAGCAACGTCGCTGCGCCGGCGGGCATGTGGATCTCGCCCTCCCACGGGTTGCTGCCGGTGACCAGCTCGGGCCTGGTGGCGTGCGAGGTGACGCCCAGCGGCCTGGTGTGGGGGACGGTCAACGGCACGCCGTGCGCGCCGGCCGTCAACCGGACGCCGAAGTGCCGCACCAGCCGGATCAGCGCCTCGCTGAACCGCTCCCACCTGTTGTCCGGCTCCGGCCCGGTGAGCAGGAGGAACTCGGCGTCGGCGTCGTCGCGCAGCGCGTAGAGCGTCAGCTGGGGTGCGACGTACTGCTCGAAGTGATCCTCGGCGAACACCACCGTCGGCCGGCGGGCGCGGTAGTCGTAGAGCTCGTCGATGTCGAACCTGGCGACGACGCGGTGCGGCAGCGTGTTGAGCAGGTGCTCGGCGAGGCCACTGCCCGCCTCACCTGCGTCGATGAAACCGGTCAGCGCGTGAATCAGGACCGGCGCGCCTTCGGCCACCGCATCGTCGGTGATCTCGTACAGGTCGTCGGGGCTCATCCAACCTCACCCTCAGATCGCTTCTACCGGTGCCAACGACCCGTGCCCGCCGGAGAATTCCCCGGCCGCGGTCAGCCGACGTCGCGGCGTCGGAACCCGGCGAGGCCGAGCACGGTGAGCGCCGCCGCGATGCCGAGCAGGGTGACCAGCGGGCCAGCCGTCACGTCACCACCTGGCAGGTCGGGGATGTGCGCGTACGGTGACAGGTCGAGTACCCAGTCGTCGAGCTGCAGCAGCGGCCCGAGGAAGGAGAGGAACGCGCACGCCGCGAACATGCCCCAGGCGACCGCGGTGGCGGCACGTGGCAGCAGGCCGAACATCGCCACCGTCAGCCCGGCGAGCACCCACCGCGGGCACCTGGACGACGCCGGCGGCGAGCACGCGGGTCACCTGGTCGGCGACCTCGTTGCCCGAGGCCGCGCTGGACGCGAGGCCGGTGGACGCGCCGAGCACCGCGAGCGCGACCGCCGGGCCGAGCGCGACGAACAACAGATGGCTGGCCATCCAGCGCAGCCGCCCGGTCGCCGTGCCCAACAGCGGCTCGGCGCGCAGGCCGGTCTCCTCGGCGCGCATGCGTAGCGTCGCCTGCACCGCGTACGCGCCGGCGGCGAGGGCGAGCATGCCGAGGCTCACCGTCACGTAGGTGTCCTTCAGCTCTGCGGCGCCGCCGAGCTGGCGGATCATCGCGCCCAGCCGGTCGCTGCCCTCGGTGAGCTGGTCGACGCTGCGCACCGCGCCGCCCATCACCAAGCCGATGGCGGCGAACCCGACCGACCAGCCGAGCAGTAGCCCACGGTGCAGCCGCCAGGCCAGCCCGAACGGGCCGCGCAGCGCGTGGGACGCCGTCGGCCGCCCCAGGCGCTGCGGCAGCACGCCGGCGCCCGCGTCCCGCCGGGCGAGCAGCGCGCCGGCGAGCCCGGTGAGCAGCGCTGCGCCGCCGACCAGCGGCGCGAGCACCCACCACTGCTCGTCCGCGTACGGCCGCACGCGCTGTGCCCAGCCGATGGGGGAGAACCACGACAGCCACACCAGGTCGCCGTCCTCGCCGCCGGCGTCGCCGGCCGCGCGCAGTACGAAGGCCACCCCGAGGACGCCGAGGGCGATGCACGCGCCGCTCCTGCACCCTGGGTCAGCTGGGCCGCCACCGCGCCGACCGCCGCGAACAGCGAGCCGCTCGCGGCGAACGCGGCGCCGACGGCGAGGCTGCCGGTGGCCGGCAGGCCGTAGCCGACCAGCGTGGCCGCCATGACCGCGCCGAGCACGAGGTTGCCGCCGCCCGTCACCAGCAGCGCGGCGGTGAGCGGCGCCTGCCGGCCGGCGACCGTCGAGCCGAGCAGCTCGCGTCGCCCCGCGTCCTCTTCCGCGCGGGTGTGCCTGGTCACCGTGAGCAGGCTGATCACCCCGGTGAAGACGAACAGGATGCCGGCCCGCCAGACGGTGAGCGCACCGAGGCTGGACCCGAACGCGGGGCCGATGCTGGACATCAGCGACGGGTTCTCCACGATCGACAGGTAGTACTGCCGCAGGCCCGCGTGCGTCGGGTAGAGCTCGTGTGTCGCGGACGCGTAGAGCACGGGGAGCAGCCCGAGCACGACGATCCACAGCGGCAGCAGCACGCGGTCCCTGCGCAGTGCGAGCCGGACCAGGTGTCGGGTGCCGGTGAGCGCGGTCATCGCCTCGCTGCCGCGCGCCTGCCAGCCGGTCGCTTCGCTGGCGCGGCGGCGGCGTGGTAGTGCCTGAGGAAGAGCTCCTCCAGCGTCGGTGGCTGGCTGGTGAGGCTACGTACTCCGGACGCCGTCAGCTGCCTGAGCAGCTCGTCCAGCTGGTCGGTGTCCACGTCGCACTTGACCCGGTGGCCGTCGACCTGCAGGTCGTGTACGCCGGGCAGGGCGCTGAGCCCGTTCGGTGCCGTGGTCAGGTCGGCGGATATGGCGGTGCGGGTCAGGTGCCGCAGGTCGGTGAGTGTGCCGCTCTCCACGGTGCGGCCGCTCCTGATGATGCTCACCCGGTCGCACAGCGCCTCGACCTCCGCCAGGATGTGGCTGGACAACAGCACCGTGCGGCCGGCCGCCTTCTCCTCGGCGATGCACTGCTGGAAGACCTCCTCCATCAGCGGGTCGAGGCCTGAGGTCGGCTCGTCGAGGAGCAACAGCTCGACGTCGGACGCCAGCGCGGCGATCAGCCCGACCTTCTGCTTGTTGCCCTTGGAGTAGGTACGTCCCTTCTTCCGCGGGTCGAGGTCGAACCGCTGCAGCAGGTCCGCCCGGCGCTTGCCGTTCAGCCCGCCGCGCATCCGGTCGAGCAGGTCGATCACCTCGCCGCCGGAGAGGTTCGGCCACAACGTGACGTCGCCGGGCACGTACGCCAGCCGCCGGTGCAGGCAGGTGGCGTCGCGCCAGGGGTCACCGCCGAGCAGGGTGGCAGTGCCGGAGTTCGCCCGGAGCAGGCCGAGCAAGATCCTTATCGTCGTCGTCTTGCCGGAACCGTTTGGGGCCGAGGAAGCCGTGCACCTCCCCGCTCTCGACGGTGAGGTCGAGACCGTCGAGTGCACGCACTCGGCCGAAGGTCTTGACCAGACCGGCAACCGAGATAGCTGTGGTCATGTCGTCGACGATACTCCCGTGGGGCGCGCCGAGACTGTTTACTCAAGATATCGAAAGCGTTTTCAGCGCTCTAACGTCCGGTTGTTTGTTCAACATTTTCCGATGCAACCAGCCTTGGATGAACTTATAGGTCCGTTATGTGCGTTCGGGTGTCGCCGGTCAGCTGCCTGACGTACGATGCTCGCGATTGCAACCGCGCACTATGCAGGTAGCTGAGGGATTTCATGGTGCAAGTAAGACAGCGGCCCCGAACCGTAGCTTCGATGGACGTCGAGGACACTCTGCACGCGTCGCGATCCGGTCGCAGGAGACAGGAGCTCGTCGACGTCGCCGCAAACATATTCGCCGAAAAGGGTTACCATGCGACGTCGGTTCAGGATATCGCCGAGTCGCTGGGCATCCTCAAGGGAAGTATCTACTATTACATCGACTCGAAAGAGGACCTGCTCTACGAGATCGTGGACTCGCGCCTGAAAAACATGGAGTCGGTTCTGCGTCGGCTGCGCTCGTCGCGGCTCGACCCGCTGGCGAAGCTGCGCGGCTTCATCTGCGACATCGTCGCCCACGTCCACGCCGACCCGGTGAAGTCGGCGGTAGTGCTGCGGGACCTCTCGGCCCTCACCGGTGAGCGCCTCGAGCGGGCGACGGCCGCCCTCGAACGACAGGACAGGTTCCTGCGGCGCCAGGTGAGCGCGGGACAGAAGGCCGGTCTGATCTGTCCGGACGCCGAACCGGCGCTCACCTCGCGCGGGATCCTCGGCATGGTCACCTGGACGTACCGTGGGCTCGGCCAGCAGGCGCGGTTCGGCGCGGAGCGGACCGGCGAGGCGTTCGCCGACATCGTGCTCGCCGGCCTGCGCTGCGACCGCAAGGAACACACCCAGGGACACCGCCGCGCGCTCGGTGCGCTGCCGGTCTCCTGGTGAGTCCGCCGTAGGCAGGTGAGGAGCAGGCCGGCCGGTTGGCTAGCCTGGCTGAATGCATCCGGTGGCGCATCCGTTGCGGGGGCTTCGCGCCTCCGCGGTCGCCGCTTTCTGCGTGACGAGCTCCCTGGCGCTGCACGTCGGTGCGGGCGGTCCGGTCCCGCCGGTCGCCGGTTTCCTGGTGGCGTGGGCCGTCGTCGCCGGGGTGAGCTACGCGCTGTCCGGTCGCCGTTGGACCTTCGGCCGGTTGCTCGTCCTGCTCGGGGCCGGGCAGCTGGTGTTGCACCCGGTGTTCGAGTCGACGAGCCGCGGGTCGGAGGTCGGCTACGCGGAATCGACGATGGCGGTCGCGCACCTGGCCGCGGCCGTCCTGCTCGCCATCGTGCTCGCGTACGGCGAGCGCGTGCTCTGGCGGCTGGCCGAGGCGGCCGAGCAGCTGATGCGACCGCTCCTCGTGCTGGTCGATGCGACGGGCCTGGTGCCGGCCGGCGACTGGCGGCCGGTGGCCGTAGCCGTCGAGCGCGCCACGCCTGCCAGTCACGCCGCGCTGCCGCGGGCCGAACGCGCTCCGCCCGCGCTGTCGTCGTCGTGAGCTGACCGCTGCTGGCGGCGGCTCGCGACCTGTGTCGCCCAGCGTCAGCAACGGACGGCCGACGTGGCCGAGGAAGGTGTTCCACGATGGCGAGATGGCCCGCGCGTGCGGCAGCGGCCGGCGCGGCCGCGCTGCTGGTGGCAGCGTTGACCGCCCCCCAGGTGGCGGTGGCGCACGCCAGCTTGGTGAAGACGTCGCCCGACGACCGGGCGGTGGTGAGCGCGCCGCGGAAGGCGGTGGCGCTGACCTTCAACGAGGAGATGCAGGCGCGGTACGCGCGGGTCGCGGTGACCGGGCCGGACGGCGAGAAGGTCAACGACGGCGGCCCCGCGGTCGACGGGAAGGTGATCAGGCAGCCGATCACGCCGCTCGAGTCTGCCGGGCGCTACCGCGTCGGGTGGCGCGCGGTCTCCACAGACGGGCACCCGGTGTCCGGCAGCTTCTCGTTCCTGGCAACCGCCGACGCGGTGCGGGCCACCGAGTCGGCGACGTCGCCGGCGGCCACGCCGAGCTTGGCCACGGCCACCGCGGCACGCAAGGTCAGCAGTCAGGACGAAGGCTCGTTCCTCGAACGCCATGCAGTGCACATCGCGCTCGGCGCCCTGGTGATGGTGGTAGGAGTGGCCGTTGTCATCTGGGAGCGGCGCAGGCGACATGATTGAAGATGTGACCGAGCAGACCAGCCCACCCGCCACCCGTCCTGGCCAGTGGTGGCCGTGGTCGTACGCGCTCGGCGTGCTCCTGCTCGGTGGCGGCGTGCTCGCGCTCGCGCTGTGGGTCGGCGGTGGCACGCCGACGGAAGCGCCGCCCGGCCTGCCGGACCCCGGCCCGTTCGTCGGGTGGGCGCTGCCAGGGGCGCGGCTGCTGACCGACGTGGCGACCGTCCTCGCGGCCGGCCTGACGCTGACCGCGGCGCTCCTGCTGCCGCCGGGCGAGCAGACCACGGGTGGCCTGACCGTCGCCGGCCGGCGGCTCGTCCGCACGGCTGGCGTCGCGGCCGGGGTCGGCCTGGTCACCGCCGCGGCCGAGCTGGTCCTCACCTACGCGGACTTCCTCGGCATCCCCGTCACGGCGGCGGTGGCCGACGCGGGACTGTCTTCGTTCGTGGTGGAGATCGTGCAGGGGCGGGCGTTGCTGGCGCAGCTGGTGCTGCTCGGCGTGGTCGTGCTCGCCGTCTCGTCGGCGCGTACGACCCGAGGTGCGGGCGGCCTGGCGCTCGCCGCCGTCGCCGCAGCCACCGTGCCCGCCCTGTCCGGGCACTCCGCCGGCGCGTCCGACCACATGCTGGCGCAGGCCAGCCTGCTGGTTCACATCAGCGCCGCGACGCTCTGGCTCGGTGGGCTCGCCGGCGTCGCGTTGCTCGCCCGGCGCGGCGACGCGCCGCTGGCGACCGTGGCCGGACGGTTCAGCACGCTCGCGCTGTGGTGCGTCGTCGCCGTCGGGCTCAGCGGCCTCGCCAACGCGTGGGTGCGGCTCGGCACGCCGGCGGAGATCGCCAGCTCGTACGGCGTGCTCGTCATCGGCAAGACGGTCGCGCTCGTGGCGCTCGGCGCGCTCGGCTGGTGGCACCGCGCGCGTACGCTGCCACGGCTGGCGACGTCGCGGCGGCCGTTCGTGCGGCTGGCCGCGGTCGAGCTGGCGGTGATGGGGGCCACCGTCGGCCTGGCGGTGGGCATCTCCCGGTCGGTGCCGCCGGTGCCGGACGACGGCTCCGGCACGATCTCCGTGGCCGAGTCGATCCACGGGTTCCCGCCTCCGCCGCCGTTCCAGCCGTGGCGGTTGGTCACGGAGATCTACCCGGACGGCTACTGGCTCACCTTCGCGCTGGTCGCGGGTGCGTTGTACGCGACCGGCCTGCGCGTGCTGCGCGCGCGCGGCGACGCCTGGCCGGTAGGGCGCACGGTCTCCTGGTACGCCGGTCTGCTGGTCATCGTCGTACTGACCTGCACCGGGGTCGGCAAGTACGCGGCGGTGCTGTTCAGCGTGCACATGGTGCAGCACATGTCGTTCAACATGCTGGTGCCGATCCTGCTGGTGCTCGCCGGGCCGATCACGTTGGCATTGCGTGCGCTGCCGGCGCACCGGGACCGTACGGGACTGCGCCAGCTGCTGCTCGACCTGTTGAAGAGCAAGGTCGTACGGTTCCTCACCCACCCGTTGGTGGCCAGCGCGATCTTCGTGGTCAGCCTGTACCTCGTCTACTTCACCGGCCTGTTCGACTTGCTGATGCGTGACCACTGGGGTCACCTGGCCATGCAGGTGCACTTCCTGCTCTCCGGTGGACTCTTCTTCTGGGTACTCGTCGGCATCGACCCCGGATCGCGGCGGCTGCCGTACCCGATGCGCATGGTGCTGCTGCTCGCCGTGATGGCCGGGCACGCGTTCTTCTCCGTGGCGCTGATGTCGTTCGGCCGGCCGATCGCGGGCGAGTACTACCGGCTGCTGCAGATCGACTGGCTGCCGGACCTGGTGGCCGACCAGCAGCTCGGCGGCGGCATCGGCTGGGCGTTCGGCGAGATCCCGGTTCTCGTGGTGCTAGGCGCGCTGTTCGTGCAGTGGGTGCGCGCAGACCGCCGCCGTGCCGCAGCGATCGACCGCGCCCTGGACCGCGCGGAAGCGGAGCAACTGGCCAAGGAGCGAGAGAACGGCCAGACGCTTGGGTAGTCGCGGTCGAGCCGGCCGGGCAGCGGCTGCTGCCGCGTCTCGGCGGCGACCGCCGCCATCCGTTCCTTGACCCGCCGATCGAGCTCGGCGAAGTCCATGATGGTGGCACCGTTGCTCTCGGACACCGCGTCCCCTTCCCGGCGCACCCGCTTGTGTCCGCCGCCGATCCTAGATGAGTGATTCCTTGAAGGGTGTGGTCGGCGCGGCTGCGGAGACGTGGGGCGGAGGGTGTTCAAGATCGATGTGTGACCAAAGAACTGAACACCCTCCTGACAGCACTGTATGTGGTGGTCGACGATCACGTG